>JANRME010000185.1:0-23941 GCA_033761835.1 Saprospiraceae bacterium | reverse complement strand
CTATTGGGAAGATCAGGCGCTTGATAAAGCTATTCCATTTACGGAAACATTACAAAATATTCCTAATGAAATAAAGCAGGTAAAAAATGTGCTGCCGCGTATTGAGTCTTTTGCCCTGGCATCTACCGGTAATACGACAACAGGTGTACTGGTGGTAGGTATTGAGCCCGAAGTAGAAAACCGAATGACGCAATTGCAAACGCGCCTTACTCAAGGTAACTATCTGAATACCAACGATCAAGCAGCATTAGTTGCCGAAGGTATTGCAGAAAATTTAAATTTAAAAATTGGGGATACCATTATCTTAGTCAGCCAAGGATATCATGGGGTGAATGCAGCCGGTAAATATCCAGTAAAAGGAATTATTCATTTTGGATCGCCGGAACTAAATAAGCAGATGGTTTATTTACCTTTGAAGGAAGCACAATGGTTTTTTGGAGCAGAAGGATTAATAACTTCGCTGGCTTTACATATCGAGCGACCGAGCGATGTACCTAAAGCAGTAAAAGCAGTCAAATCCAAACTAAATACCGATGAATATGAAGTAATGGATTGGGAAGAATTATTACCTGATCTGGTGCAAGCCAAAGCGCTCGACAGTGCCGGCAATTACATTGTTTACTTTATATTATATCTTATCATAGCTTTCGGCATTTTTGGTACCATTTTAATGATGACGAAAGAACGTTCCTATGAATTTGGAGTGTTGGTAGCCATTGGTATGCGGCGTCTGCGGCTATCAGCAACGGTATGGGTGGAAGTTATTATGCTGGGTTTGCTTGGTGCAATGGCAGGTATTTTATGTAGTATTCCAGTGGTATTATATTTTCGTAATAATCCCATTCACTTTTCGGGAGAGTATGCAGCAGCCATGGAACGCTATGGTTTCGAGCCGATTTTTCCGGCAACATTTAGTCCGCAAATATTTGTTATACAGGCAATTGTAGTATTAATTTTAACTGCCGTGCTGGCATTATATCCTTTGTTTAAAATTAGCAGAATGGAGCCGGTGGAGGCGATGCGCGATTAATTTATTGATAATGGACAATTGATTATTGATAATTTATAAAGAGAGAAGTGACAATTTGAAATTCTTTAAGTCTAAAATTACAATTATCAATAGTCTATAATCAATTATCAATGAACCGTGAGGATTTAAAAATCAGAACAAAACGATTTGCACACGACTGCGTCAAGTTTGCAATTGGATTGCCTGAAAATACTTTAGGAAGACATTTGAAAGGTCAATTAATTCGGGCGAGTACGTCTGTGGCTGCTAATTATCGAGCTGCCTGTATTGCACAATCGAAAAAGACATTTATTGCCAAATTAAGCATTGTAATTGAAGAAATTGATGAAAGCCATTTTTGGATTGAGTTTGCACAAGATGAACATTTATTACCAGAAAAAATTTGTGAGCCTTTGAAAAAAGAAGCCAAAGAATTGACGCTGATTTTTGCAGCATCCCGACGAACAGCAAATTTGAGTTTAAATAAATAATCAATTATCAATTGTTCATAATCAATTGAAAATGATACCAATTATGTCATGGCGCAATATCTGGCGAAATCGCACCCGGAGTCTGGTGGTCATCACCGCGATTGCGCTGGGTATCTGGGCGGCGATGTTTATGAGCGGTTTTGCGACCGGAATGGTGAAGGGTTATTTGAATGATAATATTGCCAATGCAGTATCGCATATTCAGATACATAATTCAATGTATTCCAAAGAGAATGATGTAAAATTAATCATTCCAGACGCTAAAGCAGCCGCTAATAATATTGAACAAAAACCTAATGTAAAGGCGGTCTCTGTCCGAACTTTGGTCAATGGCATGATTGCGTCGAGCAAGGAAGCGCGGGGTATTCGAGTAAAAGGAATTGACCCGGAAGCAGAGGCGAAAGTAAGTACCATTGCCAAAAAAATTATAGAAGGGGAGTATTTAGATCAGAATAAAAGAAATCCAATATTAATTAGCAATCGGCTGGCAGAGCGCCTGGATGTAAAATTACGCTCCAAAGTGGTGCTGACCTTTCAGGATTTAAATGGGGAAATAATCGCCGCGGCATTTCGGGTAACGGGTATTTTTGATACCGGCAGCGATCCTTTTGATGAAATGAATGTATTTGCTTTAAGTGCAGATTTAAATCGTTTGTTATCAGGTGTTTCTGAAGAAACTGACTCGACTCCAATTCAACCGATCGCCCACGAAATGGCGATTATTTTACAAGATGCTCAACTGGTCGATAGTACTCGAAACGAATTACAATCTGTTTTACCAAATTTAAAAGTAGAAACCTACCGCGAAATTTCACCTGATTTACAATTATATGAATCACAAATGGAATCGGTTTCGCTGATTTATTTAGTAGTTATCATGTTGGCACTCATATTTGGTATTATCAATACGATGTTAATGGCGGTACTCGAACGCATTCGGGAATTGGGTATGCTCATGGCAATCGGGATGAATAAAAGGCGTGTTTTTATTATGATTATGTTGGAAACTATTCTCATTGGTTTGGTAGCGGCGCCCTTTGGGTTATTATTAGGTTCTGCTACTATTGCCTATTTAGGTAAATATGGGATTAATTTATCCGCTTATTCCGAAACTTTACAAATGTACGGTATGTCCAATATTATTTACTTTGCTGTAAATCCTGATATATATTGGCAAGTACCTCTGTCAGTTGCGTTTACTGCGGTTTTGGCATCATTATATCCGGCATGGAAAGCGATTCGATTAAAACCGGTGGAAGCGATCCGAAAGATATAAAAAAGTGGAGAAGGTGGAGGGAGATTAGAGGGTTTAGCTCTCCCAACCTCTACTAAACTAAACCTTCTAAACTTTATAAACCTCCTAAACGAATAAAAATGAAAGTCATTATCACCAAAGGTGTCACTAAAATTTATGATCCTGACCGAATCCCCGTGGAAGCCTTACGTGGCGTGGATTTGGAGATTGAAGAAGGCGAATTTACTGCCATTGTGGGTCCTTCCGGTTCGGGTAAATCGACTTTATTAAACATTATCGGTGGCTTGGATCGCCCAACGGAAGGTTATGTAGAAGTAGGCGGTCATAAAATTTTAGAACTATCTGATAATCAACTCATTGATTTCAGAAAAGAGCATATTGGTTTTGTGTTTCAGGCGTATAATTTGATTCCGGTATTAACGGCAAGGGAGAATGTCGAATTTGTAATGTTATTGCAAAACCGAAGTAAAAAAGAACGCGACCAACGGGCGGAGGAATTATTACATGCGGTTGGACTGAAAGATAAAATGGATAAACGCCCCAATGAATTGTCGGGCGGGCAGCAGCAGCGCGTAGCTGTGGCGCGGGCGCTAGCCGCTAAACCGGATTTTATTTTAGCCGATGAACCGACTGCTAATCTGGATTCGACCAGCACGGCTAATTTACTTGATATCATGGCAGAACTAAATAAAGAGGAAGGTATTACTTTTATTTTTTCTACGCACGACCAGCGCGTGATCGATCGGGCACGTAGAGTTATTACATTGGTGGATGGAAAAGTTGCGAAAGATGAAGTGAAGGGTTATGGGGTGATGGGGGTATAGGGTAATGTGGTGATTATAAAGAAAAAGTATTTTGCTATGAAAAAAGTAATTGGCATTTTATTATGCTTACAAATAAGTTTTTTATTGCAAGCACAAGATACACTTCCTGAGCCAGATACGATTATTTCCCTGGATTCGCCAGAATTATTTACCGACGAGGTACCGAGTAAATTACAAGTGAATGGTTATTTAAAAAGCTTACAAACTTTACTTTTTTTTAATAATGCTTACCCGGATTTACAGCAGTTTAAACTCGTAGATACTTTTCTACAAGATAATTTGATACATAATCGATTAAATTTTGAATATAATATTAATAAAAACTGGAATATGCAAGCCGATCTGCGCTCGCGCATTTTCTTTGGTGATTTGGTAAAAACGAATCCGAATTATGCCGATCAAGTAGATAATGCAAATAATGATTATTTTGATCTTTCTGCCGTTTTACTAAATAAAAACTCCTTTGTTATTCATACCATGCTCGACCGTTTGTACCTGGAATATTTAGGCGAAAAATGGGAAATGCGAGTGGGGCGACAACGCATTAATTGGGGTATTAATACCATTTGGAATCCAAATGATATTTTTAATGCATTTTCATTTACTGATTTTGATTATGAAGAGCGTCCGGGCAGCGATGCCATTCGCGTGAAGCGGTATTTGGGTTTTGCATCGAGTATTGAAATTGCAGTAAAAGCATTCGATAACTGGAGCGAAGCAACGGCAGCTACAATGTATAAATTTAATACAAAAGGCTATGATTTTCAATTACTTGCCGGAATCGCAGCCAATGATTGGGTAGTAGGTGGCGGCTGGGCTGGCAATTTGAAAAATGCCGGATTTAAAGGCGAAGCGACCTATTTTTTTCCAATAGAGGAAGGAGAAAGCAGCTTTGCAGCGACTTTTGCTTTGGATTATGCGTTTAAAAATTCATTATATGCAAATGTCGGTTATTTATACAATTCCAATGGCGAGACAAAAGGCGACGTAACGGGATTATTTAATTTTCAGCTTTCAGCAAAGAATTTATACCCATTCCGACACGCAGTTTTTACACAAATTTCTTATCCATTTACACCATTACTAAATGGCGGTGCAGCAATCATTTACAGCCCTGTAAAATCTCATGCACTTTTTATTAATCCTACCTTGACTTATTCACTAGCGCAAAACTGGGATTTGGATTTTGTGGGTCAATTGGTTTTTAATGATACGAAGGGTTATACCAGCCCGATTCAGGCATTGTTTTTGAGAATGAAATGGAGTTATTAAATTTGATAGCATAACTCATTGATTTTGATGATAATTATCATTCTTTCGGTAGCAAAACAGTGACTAAATTAGGAACGATAAAGTCCCTATTTTTCAAATAAAACCGTAAAAAATGAAACACAAAATCTTATTATTGATAGGTTTCTTGTTTTGTGTTGGTATGCTTAGCGCTCAGGTAACACAAAATGGGAATTTTATTTTGGGCAGCACCGTTGGTTTTTCCACGGCGCATTCCAAAATTACACAGGAAGCAACGGGAGGTAATAAGACAGAAGAAAGTCCATATTCCACACAAATTAATATTGCACCATCAGTAGGATATTTTCTGTTTGATAACTTCGCGTTGGGTATTCGCATGGATTACACGTTGAATAGGGTAGAGGAGTCGAACCAGGATTATACCGAAGACAGCGACGTACTTTTTGGTCCCTTTGCGCGCTTATACTTGCCCATCCTCCAGAGCAACGATATGTATTTATTTGCCGAAGCAGGTTTTGGATTTGGTAACTCTCGTGATGTAAAGGAATTGTCGGTGGGCGATCAAAGAATTAATACCAATTTATTCGCATTTGGTGTTGGTCCGGGCATCACGGTTATTGCGAGCAACGCGATTGGACTCGAAGCAGTTGTAAAATATAATTATGCTCGAAGCGAATTTGACACCCAAATAGCTGGAATAGAAGCAAATACAACCACGAAAACCAATCAAATTGGGATTTCTTTAGGTTTGCAACTTTACTTTTCTGGTTTCAAGCCTGCGAATCGTTGATAAAGTAGCTCCGATTGTCAATCGGAGCTACTCTTTTAATACTTCCCTCGAAATGACCAATTTCTGAATCTCAGAAGTACCTTCGCCAATCGTACACAATTTGGCATCACGATAAAATTTTTCTACCGGAAAATCTTTGGTATAACCATAGCCACCATAAATCTGGACAGCATCAGTAGCAATTTGCACAGCAATTTCAGAAGCATAGTACTTCGCCATCGCAGAAAGCTTGGTACTCTTGTCGCCATTATCTTTTAAATAGCCAGCTTTGCGTGTCAATAATTCGGCTGCTTCGATCTTGGTTGCCATATCAGCTAACTTGAAGCTAATGCCTTGGAAATGAGCGATTGGTTGACCAAACTGCTCACGTTCTTTGGAATATTTTACGGAAGCTTCATAAGCGCCTTTGGCAATGCCCAATGAAAGCGCTGCAATCGAAATGCGGCCACCATCCAATATTTTCATAGCCTGGATGAAGCCTTCGCCCACTTCGCCCAGGATTTGGCTCTTGTGTACTCGACAATTATCGAAAATCATTTCGGCGGTCTCTGAAGCACGCATCCCCAGTTTGTTTTCTTTTTTCCCAGCATTAAATCCTGGTGTGCCACGCTCTACAACGAACGCAGTCATTCCATGGCTGTCCAACAACTCTCCTGTACGAGCGATGACTACGGCCACATGACCCGATTTACCATGCGTAATCCAGTTTTTTGTACCATTTATAGTATAATAATCGCCATCTTTTTCAGCGATGCATTTCATGCGCATCGCATCACTGCCAGTGTTGGGTTCGGTAAGTCCCCAAGCGCCAATCCATTCGCCTGTGGCAAGTTTTGGCAAGTATTTTGCTTTTTGTTCTTCGTCGGCAAAAGATAGTATGTGATTGGTACACAAGGAATTATGAGCAGCTACTGATAAGCCTATAGAACCACAAACTTTAGCAATTTCTTCAATCACTGTGATATATTCCTGATAGCCTAAGCCAGCGCCGCCGTATTCCTCCGGGACCAGTACACCCAGAAAGCCATATTCACCCATTCGATGAAATAAGTCTATGGGAAAATGCTGAGATTCGTCCCATTCCATTACATGAGGCCGGATATAGGTTTCAGCAAAGTCGCGGGCGCTTTCGCGTATAAGTTGCAGATTATCAAGACTTAAGCCTGAAGTGACTACGTTCATGAGTTCAATAATTTTTTTACGATTTGAGCAAAAAAGTTCTTATTAGCATTACGGATGAATGTGTCGAAATGCTGTTTTTTAAGGCAGAGGAAATTGAATGCCTCACTGCCTTGTTATTTTATTATAATAAAGCAACAACAGATTTTGTTGATGGCAATCGGAAAGTAGGCGATTAATTTTAATGCCGATAATGCAATGCAGAAGTCGAGTCACTAAACCCAAAGGCTTGTCGCATCTTTTTGTAAATATCGGTGTTTTCATAAATACCCGAAAAAAGATGCGCCGAAGGCCCATAAGCGTAAACCGGTATCAGCGTCCCTGTGTGGGCATTTGAAGTGAATGCAATTTTTAATTTATTGATACGAGAACCTTCATTGATAGACATTCCGCCGGTTTCGTGATCGCCTGTGACGATTACCAGAGTATTGCCATCCTTTCGAGCGAATTCAATAACTTCTTCGATGGCTTTATTAAAATCCAACAGCTCGTCTATTGCCCATTCTTCTTGTTTGTTATGACAAGCCCAATCAATTTGAGAACCTTCTATCATCAAAAAAAAGCCTTTTTCACTGCGATTTTGCAGAAATCGAAGCCCATTTTTGCTGGCATAAGGCAAATAATCTCGCCCTACCGATGCCGAAGGTGGGTCGGTGTCGCCAGTAAAAAAAACCATATTTTTCTTGGCATTAAATCCTATTTGATTGATATCGGCTTGCATATAGTCATTGACATTATAGCCCTTGGATTGGAGTTCTTCGTACAAATTTCGATTATCCAATTCCCGATTATCAAAATAACGCTTACCACCGCCGATTACGAGGTCAATCTCTGTTTTTAGCATATCCGCCGCGATTTGGTCAAACATAATTCGCAAGTCTTGATGTGCATAAAATGCTGCGGGCGTCGCGTGCGTAACGGTGGTGGTCACTACAATGCCAGTTGCTAATCCATAAGACTCAGCCTCTTCGAGGATCGTTCTGCAAGGGATTGTGTCAGCATTTAAGCCAATTGCACCATTATAAGTTTTTACACCGCAGGCAAAAGCAGTGGCTCCAGCTGCGGAATCGGTGATGAGATTATCATAAGAATAGCTTTTGTGAAAACCGATCACCGGAAATTTCTCCAAAGCAAGACGGTTGTTATTTTCATACAAGGCCGCAGATACCTGCGATAAGCCCATGCCATCGCCGATCATTAAAACGATGTTTTTTGGTTTTTGATCCAATGTAAATGAAATAAGATCAGCATCTGGATGTTCCTGCGGTGCAGATTTGCAGGAAAATGCCGTGAGCAAGAGCAAAAACCAGCGAGATACCTTAAGTTGAGGCATTATTCAAGTTTAAGTTTAGAAAGTCGCTTTTGATGCAAAACTATATGGTGAATCAGTATGACTTTAGTTTTATATATGCTTTCCTGGTTTTTTGCAGAATTAAATTCGGTTAACAAATAATTAATTGTCTAAAACTGGAATTAAATTTTGTTTCCTTGTAATTTTGCTGTGACTTTTTTACAAGCCAATCGTCAAAAATACGTTTTTGTCTGGATTTACACAATGTTAAACTTCTCATAAAGAAGCAACTTTGGGCTTTTGCTCGAATCTTTCTGATTAGCAATCGAAAAAAATTGCAAAATCATCCGACTTCTTTCAAATTGATCACCAAAACAAACCATCATGGTCACCCACAACCGACTGTTATTAGCACTTATTTTTTTCAACGCATTATTTATTGCAAATGTTTCATTGGCTACACCGCCTCAAGGCTTTGAAAATGAAGGGAAAAAGAGCATTTTTGATGTACTATATGGTAATGAAATATTAAATCTTACTATCAAAACCGACTTGAATAACCTGATTGAAAATCGCCGTACGGAAGAATTTCTAGAAGCTACATTTGGATACGAAGATGCAAGCGGCAGACAAATAACCCGATCGATTGAGGTGCAACCGCGCGGTAAGTTCCGCCGGCGTATATGCGATTTTCCACCCGTGAAAATTAAATTTTCTAAAGATGATCTCGAAGCATCGGGACTTATTAAGAAATTTAATGACCTGAAATTAGTTACGCATTGTATTGATGATAAATTGATAGGGAACGAAAATTTGTTGAAAGAATATCTAGTTTACCGAATGTACAACGAACTGACTCCCAATAGTTACCGTATTCAATTGGTCAAAATTACTTATGAAGATACAAAAGGCAATTTGTCTAAAATCAAGCGTTATGGTTTCCTGATCGAAGATACCGATGAAATGGCGGCGCGCTTGGGCGGCGAAGAATTTGAGCAAATGAACGTCAGCACCGACTCTATTTCGGCGAAGGACGAAGCAATCATGGCACTTTTTCAATATATGATTGGTAATGCGGATTGGAGTACTGTGATGCTTCGCAACGTGAAACTGGTACTCCCAGAAAACAGTGATAAGATGATTCCTGTGCCTTATGATTTTGATTTTGCGGGGTTGATAAATGCTTCTTACGCTGTTCCGCAAGGAGACCTGGGGCTGACCAGCATCCGAGATCGCCTTTATTTGGGGAATAAAACAAACCCTGAAGCTATGCGGAATACTTTGGGCTATTTTTATGCTAAAAAAGAGATTCTTTTAGATATGGTGAAAAGCTTTGATATGCTTTCCAATGAATGTCGGGGTGATTTGATTTTATATCTAGAGACTTTTTATAGTACGATAAAGCCTGTTGTTATTGATCCTTCCATTGATATTAAAGCATTTTGGGGACTGAAAAATGCTAATATTGAGGCTTTTAGAGCATGGGAAGCTTCGCAAAAGCAAGGTCAAATATCGAACGGTTCTGGGAAGAAATAATATTTCAAATTTAATATTTTTAATATCTGTATTTTTTCCATTGCGCTTGCAAGTGTTGCTTGATTTTTTCTTCCGCAGGATTTTGTTGTGGTTCGAATATTTTGCTACCACTTAGGTCTTGCGGAAGAAATTCCTGTTCTACAAAATTGCCAGGAAAATCATGGGCGTATTTATAATTTTCACCATAATTTAAATTTTTCATCAACTTGGTTGGCGCGTTGCGCAAATGAAGCGGCACCGGCAGCCCACCGGTTCGTTGCACCAATTCCTGCGCTTTGTTGATCGCCATGTACGCCGAATTGCTTTTAGGCGAAGTGGCCAAATAAATCACCGCTTCTGATAAAATAATCCTTGCTTCGGGCAAGCCTACCGCTTGCACCGCCTGAAATGCAGTAGTAGCCATCAACAGAGCATTAGGATTAGCCAATCCAATATCTTCTGCTGCTGAAATCATCATACGTCGAGCGATAAATTTTACGTCTTCGCCACCTTCAATCATGCGGGCCAACCAATAAACAGATGCATTTGGATCGCTTCCGCGAATAGATTTGATAAAAGCAGAGGCTACATCATAATGCTGCTCGCCACCTTTATCGTACAAAGCAATATTTTGCTGCACTTTGTTGACCACTAATTCATCCGTAATAACCAATTCTTCTCCTTTTTCAATATCACCGGCCACCAACTCTAAAATATTGTACAATTTCCGGGCATCTCCGCCTGAGTAGCGCAGCAAAGCGTCATACTCTTTGACTTCGATTTGTTTCTCCTTTAAGTATTCGTCTTTCTCAAGTGCTTGATTCACCAGAAAAATAAGCTCTTCGGGCTTTAAATAGTACAAAATATAGACCTGACAACGCGACAATAATGCGGGCACGACCTCGAATGATGGATTTTCGGTAGTAGCACCAATAAGCACAATAATGCCTTCCTCCACAGCGCCGAGCAGAGAATCTTGCTGCGATTTATTAAAACGATGAATTTCGTCAATAAACAAAATCGGATTTGGGGAAGAAAAAAAACGCTGATTCCGGGCTTTCTCAATGGTTTCGCGCACATCTTTCACTCCTGAATGTACCGCGCTGAGCGTATAAAACGGGCGTTGCAATTGATTAGAGATAATCCGTGCCAATGTGGTTTTGCCAACACCCGGAGGTCCCCACAAAATAATGGAAGGTATATGGCCCGTAGTTACGGCTTTGCGCAATACACCGGCGCTACCGACCAAGTGTTCTTGCCCAGCGAAGGTGTCAAAATCGCTCGGGCGCATTCTTTCTGCGAGTGGTTTCATAGCGTATTTGCTGTGTTTTGTATGAAAAAAAATTGATAAAAAAATTGATACGACTGTTTCATCTATAAGTCGGAAAAAAATGTGTCTTTTAGACGCGATAAATTACGATTCTGACGGCATTTTTCTCTTGAAGTTTATATATTTGTTATCACATACTACTCAAATCCACAAGCCAATCAATATTCTGAGTTTTGCCAACCCTTCCGTAGCGTTTGAGAGGAAATCTGAATTTGTTTATGAGAAAACTTAATTGCTATGACTTCAAAATCGGATGCTCCAATAAAAATATTGCGTGGCGCTCCTCAAATGCTGCTCAATGATTTTTTTGCGGATACCCTAAACAAGGTTCAAGAATACGTCATTGACGCCGCTCGCTTTACAATGATTGTTGGGAAAAAAGGAATTCGCTTCTCTTTTGATCCGGGCAGCTTTTTAGATGCCAATGATGTTCCGGTACGCGGTGAAGTGCAGATTCAGCTTTGCGAAATGTTTGACAAAGGGGAGATGATTCTGAATAATTTGATGACCACCTCCGAAAATCGCTTATTGGAGTCGGCGGGACAATTCTTTATAAAAGCTACTCAGAATCTCGAACCCTTGACCCTGCTGAAACCGGTAAAAGTAGAAGTTCCTGTCCAGAAAAAATTGTCCAACGCAGTGGCCTCAAGACTTTTTGAAGGAAGCTTTGCCTCTATTTTACCTTTCAATTCTAACCGAATATTTGATTGGAAATTATTACAAACCAAGCCTTTAAAAATTAGAAAAATATCAGATCGAAAATACTTTCATTTTACCATTAAACGCTTCAACTGGTTTAGCTGTCAATATTTTTACACCAAAAAACCGATTGGGAATATGGTCAGTGCGCGCTGTTTGAGTGATGTGGAATATTTTGATGACCAGGCGGCGTTTATTGTTTTTCGAGATATTCATGCAGTCGCGCCGATGTATTTTATCAACAACAAATTTTCGACCTTTAATATCCCTTCTAATCTTGCGGCTTCCATTGTTATTATTGGATTAAAGGATCAACAATTATTTTTAGGGCAGCATCAAATGGATCGTACTTTCAGCCGCTTGGTGTCCGTACAAATGGAAGCAGTGAGCAAATCCAGAATGTTGGATACCCTTCGAAGCCTTTGATTATGAATGATATACGACTTTTGTCCCAAGAATATGTTTCTGAGGTAAGAACGATTTTTCAGCCTCACGCTGATGCTGGCAATGCGCTTCCGATGAAGAAGTATATGAAAAACCACTTTGAGTTTTTGGGTATTAAAAAACCTGAAAGAGCTAAATTATCAAAGGATGTTATTACAAAATTGGGCATACCCGAGCCGGAAATATTGAAGGAAGTTTGTTTTCTCTGTTTTCAGGAAGAGCAGCGCGAAATGCAATATTTTGTGTATGATTTAATTGGAGGACTTGTTAAGAAGTTGGATGACAGCTTTTTAGATATGATTGAATCCTTGATTATACAAAAATCCTGGTGGGATACAGTCGATTTTTTGGCACCTAAACTGGCAGGAAATATCTTGCTGCGATACCCAAATAAAATTTCGGAATACCCGAAAAAATGGATCGAATCTGAGAATATCTGGCTGCAGCGTTCGGCTATCTTGTTTCAATTGGATTATAAAAATAAAACAAACCAAGAATTATTGTATGAATTCATTCTTAAAAGAGCCGATTCCAAAGAATTTTTTGTGCAAAAAGCAGCGGGCTGGGCTTTGCGAGAATACTCAAAGACCAACCCTGGAGCTGTAAAACAATTTATTATGAATCATACACTTCCCAAGCTTACAGTTCGGGAAGGCTTGAAGCGAATAAACGATTAAGGGAAAATCGTCAATTATTAATGCTGTATTATCAATTATTTATCCTCCGTCATTCAATTCCAAAATCCTAATTTCCACGCGTTGATTTCGGCGTCGGCCATCAGCGGTATCGTTGCTCGCAATGGGTTTACGTTTGCCATAGCCTTTGGCATAAAGGCGTTTTGGATCGATTCCTTTTCCAACCAGGTAGTTTGAAACTGCTTGTGCGCGCTCAGTTGAAATGCGATCGCAGTAGTCATCAGGCGGAAGATTGTTGGTGTGACCACCAATTTCTACCACAATAGCGGGATTGTCAGTTAGGAAATCAAATAATTCATTTAGCACGGGCATCGAAGGCTCGTTGATCGTCGTACTATCTGCATCAAATTGCAGTTGTTCCATCCGAATCGCTTCGCCTGTTTTGAGCATATCAAGCGTCAAAGTCGGCAAAATCCGTTTTACAATTTCCACAGAAGTCGTTGTCTGACAGTTATTTGCATCGCTCACCGTTACGGTATGAGTGCCCATTGGAAGTTGCTTTGCGGCTGCTTCGGTTTCACCGTTATCCCATTTGAAAGTATAATTTCCTACTCCACCTTTAGCTTCTACTGTGGCTTTGCCGTCTTTTGTCGCTTCTGTGGTTGCGCCTCGTTTTTTAGTAATTTCCGCTGCTAAGGCCGTCGGTTCGGCTATTTTTATATTAGCAGATTTTGTTGTACCGAGCGCATCGGTCACAGAAACATTATAATCTCCGGGCTTCAAGTTAGAAACTTGACTTCCCGTTAAAATCGGGTCATTCCAAAGATATTGAAAAGGCGCTTTGCCGCCTGAAACCTGCACCGTTATTGCGGCGTCGGCATTGCCACTACATTTGATCGAGTTAATTTCTTTGATAGCAACAACCAGCGGCAAAATATTCTCTGTAATTTCCACAGAAGCTGTTGTAGAACAGCCATTTATATCTGTGATTGTTACGTTATGTTTTCCGGGAGCAAGTTTTGTCGCGGTTTGAGTAGTTTCGCCATTATCCCATTTGAAAGAATAATTCCCATTTCCACCCTTGGCATTTACAATTGCTTTCCCATCGGAATTCCCAGTACTGGCGGGCGATTGAACTTGGATGCTGGCGCTCAATGCTTCGGGGGCTTTGATGGAAATATTGGCATTTGCTTTGTTTCCGGCGGCGTCGGTGACGGTGATCTGATAATCGCCAGCAGCTAATCCTTTCGGATTTTCACCATTTAATTTTGTATCATTCCAAAGATATTGAAAAGGCGCTTTGCCGCCTGAAACCTGCACCGTTATTGAAGCATCAGATGCACCTGCGCATTTGATGGGATTGGTTTCATTCAAAGCAATTGCCAGCGGCAAAATATTTTCGGTAATTTCCACAGAAGCTGTTGTAGAACAGCCATTTATATCTGTGATTGTTACGTTATGTTTTCCGGGAGCAAGTTTTGTCGCGGTTTGAGTAGTTTCGCCATTATCCCATTTGAAAGAATAATTTCCATTTCCACCCTTGGCATTTACAATTGCTTTCCCATCGGAATTCCCAGTACTGGCGGGCGATTGCACTTGTACGTTCGCGCTTAATGCTTCGGGGGCTTTGATGGAGATAATCGCAGATTCGCTATTTCCAGTAGCGTCGATCACCTGCAATTGATAAGAACTAGGCGCAATATTGGTTGGCTGCTCGCCAATTAATTTCGGGTCGCTCCATTTGTATTGGAATGGCCCTTTGCCACCAGTAACGCTTACTTTGAGTGCTGCGTCATTTGATTCTGCACATTTTATAGCGCTGATTTGCTCAATATTGATTGCCATCGGCGCAACACCTTGACCAATGCTTATCGTGCCCGTAGCGCTACAGCCTTTCTGATCGGTAACAGTCACGCTATGGTTGCCCGTATTTAATTTGGTCGCTTTTTGAGTGGTTTCGCCATTATCCCATTGAAATTTGAAATTGCTAGCGCTTCCGGCGATTATTATAGAAGCTGCCCCATCTGCCGCGCCTGGAAGGCTTTCTTCTTTATCTTGTTTTACTTCGACTGTAAATCGCGGATTTTCAATTATTGCCTGTGCAACTCTGGATTTCCCTTTACTATCGGTCACAGTTACAGCGTATTCGCCAGGCCCAAGATTTTGAGGATTTTCACCTTTTAGTCCATTGCTCCAGGCATAGGTATAAGGTGCTTCACCGCCGCTTATTTTAACTTCTAATGCCGCATCATTTTTATCAGAATTGCAATTCAACTCCTTGGTTACCAAACAACTAACGGCCATGCCGGAAGCTTTGCCAATCAAATAAACACCTTTATCTTCTGTGCCAATCCAAACTGCTCCTGCACCATCTACTACCAAACTGGTCGCATATTGGCTGGTGTAATATTCGATCGGACCAAATTTTTTGTACTCATCGGTATCAGGGTCAAAACGAGTGATAATTTCCGATGCAATCCAGAGCCTACCTTCTAAATCAATCGCAAAATCCCGAATCAAACCTTCCAATTGGCGGACATCCAAATCTACTGGATTCCAATCGCCTCGGCTATTTACTTTCCACAAAAAGTCATCGCCCAAAATCCACACTGTTGAGCCGCGCTCTACCACTCGATCAAAACTAAATAATTTTTCTTCTAAAGTCCAGCGGCTGCCTTTGCCCACAAACATTCCTTCTTTCGTGCCGATCCAGGTTTCACCGGTTTGATCTACTAAAATTGTGTTGATATGATTGGATTTTAACTTAGAATTTTTATTAGTATAATTATTTAAAAGTTTTAAACCCGAATTCGCTTTGACTTGAAAAACGCCGCCCTCGGTCGTTCCGATCCAAAGTTCTTCTCTTTGCTGATCGTAAAAAGCAGCGCTTATGGCCCCAAAATCAGCGCCAAGTATAGCATCCAGAGCTTCTTGCTGAAATCGGAAATCCTGATTGCCACCTGGGAAATTAAGGATGGATTGTTCGCCGGCATTTAGTTTTACTGGGGTTGCGAGATCCGCAGCCTGAATCTGATGCAAATTTTTGCCATCAGAAGCCCATATATTATTGGATTCATCCGAGAATACATTTACTACAGGACGCCGAAATTCCGCTGCAAGGCAGCGCGTTACCTGCATTTCTTCCTGTGCATTTAATATACTTGAAAAAAGTAATATGATTCCGAAAAGGAATTTATTAAGATAGATTTGAAATTTCATATCAATAAATGTTGTAGTCGAGAATAAAAGACAAGATAAATTTGTAAGCGTGTGGTGTAGTTGCTGTCCTCTCATGTAAAATATATTATTAAAGCCGTCCATTTAATTAATAATAAAATAGGGGAAGCCGAACCTCGGTTCAATTTCCTTTTTGATATAGATCGTTCAGAACAGCTAACTTATTATAAAAGAGGAGTACTTTCTTTGCCGTCGTCTCCAATTCTCCAAGTCACCAAGTCACACCCGAAGAGTCTCCTCCTGATGTCGCCATAATTCCTGGAATATGGGGCTAAAAGCACGCAAATGTTCAAACGTACCTTCGTCCACAATTCGACCATTTTCTAACACATATATATAATCAAAATGCGTAAGTAAGTGTAAACGATGCAATGACGAGATAATCGCTTTGTCAGCAAATTCCCGAAAGATTTTTTCGTAAATCTTCAACTCGGTCTTCGGATCAACGCTACTGGTCGGTTCATCCAATAATACAATATGACTATCTCGTGCGGCCAGAATACCTCTGGATAAAGCGAGGCGCTGTTTTTGCCCACCGGAAAGGTTCACGCCTTTCTCTTGAATATTTGACTGCAGACCCTTTGGTAATTGTGTGATTACTTCTGAGAAATGAGCAGTTTCACAAACTTGCTGTACTTCTGCTTCGCCGAAAGGTAAACCCAGTGTAATATTATATTCGATTGTATTTTCAAAAATTTCTGGTTCTTGCGGAAAAAGTGTTACATGGCTATTAATAACATCCAAAGAATTATATTTTGCATCATCCACAATTATTTCAATGCCTTGTTCCGACGGATACAAGCCACGCAGCAAAGCCAGCAAAGTACTCTTGCCACTACCGCTTTCGCCAATAAATGCAATACGTTGACCACGCCCGATACGGATGGCTACCTCGTGCAAACCTTGCGTTGTTTGAGCGCCGTTCCAAACTTCATTATGCGTGAAATTCAAATGATTTACTTCAATGGTTTTCCAATTATTTGGCAGTACGGCAACTTCTTCCGGCAAATGATGTTCGGCATAAGCATCTATAATACTTTGAGCGGTTTTTACATCGGTGTTGTATTTGACAATCATCGTGTATTGCCAGGCAATATTCTGGAAAACGCTGGTAAATCGCTCCACATAACCTATTAACATGACCAAGCCTCCGATTAAAAAGACTTCTCCTGGTTTCCAATTCTGATATACGTAGCCCAACAAAATCACTGCATAAATCAGCGCCAAACAAATACCTTCCACCACAAACCATTTCCATTCGTTGATGCGAATATTGCGACGAAATGGCGGAAAAATATTGCTTACTTTTTGCAATAAACCAGATTCCATGCGCTTTTGCAGCCGCAAAGTGATGACGGTAATGATATTACTCAAACTATCAAATAGGGTAGAGGAGACTACGTGTTCGCCCTCGTTCACTTCTTCCAGCGTCTTGATATAAGGTTTATCAAATTTCAGAATAATAATTACGACGCAAATGCCCAATAATAAGGCCACAAAGCCAAAGATAGGCGCGAAATATAACATAGCTGCAAAGGAGAAAAAAAACTTTGCTAAGGCATGCGCATACATGAAGCCATCCTGGAAAAATTCTTTGAGTGCCTCGTAAGCCTTGCGAATTCTATTGATTGTGGCACCGCTATGATGATCTTGATGCCATTTTACAGGCAAATGCAGCGCTTTATGATACATTTCTTGCAAGAAATTTCGACTCAGGTTAAAAGCTAATTCCCGTTCCATGATGCGCGCCGGGCCGTGAAAACTCCAATCCGCCAAGCGAATAAAGAGATACGCGCCTACATACATCCAGGTATAACGCAATGCATCTACGCCGTTTTTTTGTAATTCATTGATAAACAAGCCCCAAATGATTGGCTCCATGGCTGTCATCAGATTGCTCATTACGAACATGCTATATACGGCAACGTACTTACGCTTTTCCCCATGCGCGTAGCGCCAGGCTGTAGCCAGCATAGATAAATAAGGATTGCGGAGTAGCCGGGATTTGATTGTCGCCATAGGTTTTGATGGAATGTTAAGAAATATGGAAGGTGGAATATTGGGGTTTAATTATATTGGTTTTTCAATGTGCGGTGCAAACGAAAAAGATAACTCTTTGACCAAAGGAATCGTTCCAGAAATAGAAAAGATTTTGCAAAAGGGCTGCTTTATAAAGGTTCGACTAACACTTTCGCTCTGGCAAGCGCTTCTCGGATATTCGAGCAAATATTGGCTTCGCCAATAATAGACGGAATATCTGTTTTAGCAATTATTTCACGCACTTCCGGCTGCACACCTGAAAGAATCACTTTCGTCTTGCCACTTGTCGTCAAGCGTTTGAGGACTTCTTTGAGATTATGCAAGCCCGTTGCATCAATAATCGGCACTTGTCGCATTCGGATGATTAAAATTTGCGGTGGCTTTTTGCCAATGACATTCAGAGATTCTTTAAAATTGTGCGCTGCACCAAAAAATAAAGGCCCATTCACTTCATAAACTTCTACACCTTTTGGAATAGAAAACTTGTTGGTGGCTTCGGGATCATCCAATTCATCTTGAAGGATTTGATTATTAATTACTTTTACATTACTAATTTGGGCCATGCGTCGCATGAACAAAAACGCCGCCAGCACCATCCCAATTTCAATGGCCATCGTCAAATCAACCAACACCGTCAGTAAAAACGTAGCTAACAATACCAATACATCGGCTCCAGGGCCTTTGAGTATGGCTACAAAAGAACGCCATTCGCTCATATTATATGCTACTACCGCAAGAATACCCGCCAGACACGGAAGCGGAATGAGCTTTGCCCATTTTCCGACAAACAGCATAATAAGCAATAAGGTAATCGCATGAACAATGCCTGCTACCGGCGTTCTGCCGCCGTTTTTTACATTAGTCGCCGTGCGAGCGATGGCACCAGTAGCGGGGATGCCACAAAATACCGATGAGGCAATATTTGCAGCACCCTGCGCCACCAATTCTTGATTAGAACGATGGCTTCCGCCGATCATGCCATCTGCAACTACCGCAGAAAGCAAGGATTCAATCGCTCCTAGTAGTGCAATCGTAAATGCAGGTTCAATAAGGTTTTTGACAGTGGCAAAATCAATGGAAGGGATAGTTGGAACAGGAATACCCGAAGGGATATCGCCAAAACGAGTCGCAATGCTTTCAACAGGTAAATGCCCAAATTGTACGACTATTGTAGAAAGCACAATAGCAATCAAGGAACCCGGTATTTTGGTAGTAATTTTGGAAAAATAAAGTGTAATCAGAATGGTGCCAATTCCAATAGCTGCAGCATAAGGATTGATAGTATGCAAATTTTCTAAGTAAAAACGCCATTTTTCGATGAATTCTGAAGGAACAGTATCCATTTTCAAACCCAGGAAATCCTTGATTTGAGAAGAAAAAATAATCAAAGCAATACCAGAAGTAAACCCTACGGTGAGCGAATGTGGAATAAATTGAATTACCGCGCCCAATCTTGCCAATCCCATCACAATGAGTATAAAACCCGCGAGAAAAGTAGCAATTGTCAGCCCTGTTATACCATATTGCGCTACGATGCCATAAACTATTACAATAAAAGCGCCGGTCGGCCCACCAATCTGCACCCGACTACCGCCAAATGCCGAAATAATAAAGCCCGCAATAATCGCTGTAATCAACCCTTTATCAGGAGTAACCCCAGAGGCAATAGCAAACGCAATAGACAATGGCAAGGCCACAATGCCTACAATAACCCCCGCCGAAATATCGGGCAACAGTTGTTGTTTGGGGTATCCTTCTTTCAAGATAGAAAACAGCTTGGGCGTAAAAGTACGTCTCATAAAAACCTTTGCAAGAGTAAAACGATGGCGAAATATAGGCGATCAAATGATGTCGTCCAATGATTTTTGTTCTTGATAATTATTAAAGCGATTTACGCATTATTTTGCCACTTTGCAATTTTATTCTATCTTTCCCAACCTAACAAACGCAACATCCACAACCATGAGATTGCTTATTTCCTTCTTATTATTCCTTTGTGCTATATCGTTATTTGCACAACCCTTTACACCACAGGAAATTGCTCGCTGGCAAGCGCAAGCGCAAGGCATTACCATTATCCGCGATAATTGGGGCGTAGCACATATTTATGGAAAAACAGATGCAGACGCCGTTTTTGGAATGCTCTATGCGCAATGCGAAGATGACTTCCCGCGCGTGGAAGATAATTATCTCATTTCCATTGGCCGGAAAGCAGAAGTAGAAGGGGAATCAGCTTTATATGCGGATTTACGACAATTATTGTTTGTAGATAGTACACAGGCGATTACGTATTATGAAAAAAGCCCAAAATGGATGAAAGATTTGCTGCACGCTTTTGCGGATGGCATTAATTATTATTTATATACGCACCCGGAAGTGAAGCCGAGATTGCTCACTCGTTTTCAACCCTGGATGCCACTCACCTTTAGTGAAGGGAGCATCGGAGGTGATATTTCTTCGGTGTCGCTCAATCGCTTGAAATCATTTTATGATAAAGACAATTCGACCACATTTTTAGAAGAAATCCCAGAATGGATGAAGGAACCGCTTGGGTCTAATGGCTTTGCTATTGCGCCTTCGCGCAGCGCTTCGGGCAATGCTTTGTTATTAATAAATCCCCATACCTCTTTTTATTTTCGGAATGAATTGCAGGTCGTAAGTGAGCAAGGATTAAATGCTTATGGCGCCGCCACTTGGGGGCAATTTTTTATCTATCAAGGTTTTAATGAAAATTGTGGTTGGATGCATACTTCTAGTGATGCGGATGTAATTGACCATTATTTGGAAATGGTCGAAAAACGCGGCGATCATTATGTTTACAAGCACGGTGACAAATGGCTTCCAATTACTTCTAAAAAAATTACAATAAAATATAAAGTAAATGAATCATTACAAAGCAAAACATTTACTGTTTATTTTACACATCACGGGCCGATTATTGCAGAACAAGATGGTAAATGGTTGAGCGTACGCATGATGAATGATCCGCTTAATGCACTTTCGCAATCTTATTTACGCACCAAAGCAAAAGATTATAAAAGTTATAATAAAGTAATGCAATTGCGTACCAATTCTTCCAATAATACAGTGTTCGCTGATAGAAAGGGTAATATTGCTTATTGGCATGGAGATTTTATGCCGAAACGCGACCCAAAATTTGATTGGAAAAATCCTGTGGATGGCAGTAATCCTGAAACCGATTGGAAAGGCTTACATCAAGTGAAAGAAATTGTGCAAGTGCTTAATCCATCAACTGGTTGGATTCAAAATTGCAATGCTACGCCATTCACGGTATCTGGCAGCAGTAGCCCAAAGCAAAGCGATTATCCTACATATATGGCGCCTGATGCTGAGAATTTCCGAGGCGTCAACGCAGTAAGAGTATTGAGTAAAAAATCTGTTTTTACACTGGATACCTTGATTGCGGCTGCTTATGATCCTTATTTAGCTGGTTTTGAAAAGCTAATTCCTTCATTGATAGCGGCTTACGACCAAAAGGGCAGTAACAGTAAAAATGTGGAGGAAGCTATTAAAATACTCCGTACCTGGAACAAAGGCAGCAGTGCAGAATCTATCGGCACTACGGTCGCCATTTATTGGGGTGAAAAATTGCAGGCTTTCGCCAGAACGCGCACCAAATCTGGACAAGAATTCGATCAACTCGGCTTCACCGATTTTATGATTGAAAATACCTCTCCTGAAGAAAAAATTAATTTATTGATCAAAGCGCTCGATGAACTCAGGCGCGATTTTGGCGCATGGCAAACGCCTTGGGGCTATATCAATCGCTTTCAGCGTTTGAATGGAGAGATTCAATCGACTTTCGACGATGAGCAACCCAGTATCCCTGTGAGTTTTGCTTCGGCAGCTTGGGGTTCATTGGCTTCTTTTGGTGCACGTGCCTATCCAAACACTAAAAAACGCTACGGCAGCTACGGCAATAGTTTTGTAGCGGTTGTTGAATTTGGCAAACGGCTCAAAGCTCGGTCAGTGTTGAGTGGTGGAGTAAGTGGCGATCCTAATTCTCCACATTTTACCGATCAAGCAAAATTATACAGCGAAGGCAAATTCAAAGAAGTACTGTTTTATCTTGAAGATGTTCGCAAAAATGCTGAGAGCACTTACAAACCTGGGGAAAACAAGTAATGATAATATATATTTTTTTTATAATCGTATAAGCAAGATACTTCTTAGGCAGAATGCCTCCAAAACACTAATTTAGCGATTCGTAAAAATGACCTAACGTATGCTTGCTCGACTTTTTAATATTGATACTGCGCTTGTAACGTCCCGCACTGTTGCCCGCCGTTTCCGGGAGGGCGAAGGGGAAGCCTTTTATAAATTAGTAGAAGACAACCGTTACCGAATCAGCGATGTGCTGCCACAAACGATTGAAACGGTGCCAGATAAAGATGCAGGTGAAGCTTATATCCGTCATAAAATAGCAGATTGGCTACGACAAGAGGAGTTTTGCTTCGGTATCTGGGAAAACAAAAACGCTTTACTGATTGGTTTTGTGCGCATTTATAATATTAATTGGGAAGTGCCCGCAGCAGACACCACTTTCTTTATTGATCGGGAGTTTGAAGGTAAAGGCATTATGACCGAAGTGGTGCAAATGATGATGCGATACGCTTTTGATCAATTGCAAATCGAAAAAATCAGACTCCGTACAGCTACTGATAATTACGCGACCCAGCGTCTGGCAAGGAAATGCGGCTTTCGGCGAGAAGGCGATTTGCGCTCGGAGATTCGGCGTGCCAGCGGCGAACTGGTGGATGTAATGCTTTTTGGCTATACCAAAACCGAATATGATAAAGTTTGATTAAAGATTTTTCGATTTTCCTAAGTCGCGGTAGGCCCGCCAAATTATTTCCAGGTCTTTTTCTACCCGATAATCTTTAGCATACAAGAAATTCAGTCGCTGAGCAGTCGGTTCGTTGATATTTTTTACCGAAATGCCATCAATAGTAGCAAGAACGCCTGGTTTAAGCTTTGGTAATAATGATAAATCTTTGGAATGGGCATATCCTACCCAACTTTTTCTGGCGATTAGCACCGACCAAATATTTTGTAAAAAGCTAAATGGATTTTTAATAATTATCATTTGAATCGGCAGCGTTATTATAACAAAAATGCTAAATAAAAGGTCAAAAGTCCTTTTGTTGCGGCGTTGGCGCGTATTGGCGATGCGAAAGCGAATATCAATTGTATATAATTCCCCTGCATTATTCTTAGAACTACTACCGATAATGCTCAAACTTTCTTCGGGTAGAATTTTATAGTCAATTTTTGAGCCTAATTGATTTAGCCAATATATAATTTGTTGATAAGCAATATCTTTTGAACAAAAAATAATCTCTTTAATCTTATAAATCTCTACAATCTCTTTCATTTGATCCAGATTACCCAGAAAAATTCGAGGATCAAACTGATCATTAGGCGCGACTACTCCGATTAAATTTTTATGCACCTGTGCCTGTTGTAATAATTTTTCAACGCGCTCACGCTCTGATTTTGAGCCAACTATGATTAAATTTTTAATTTTTTTATCCTCAATATTAAAATTATGATATTTTATAAAATGTAATATCATCCTCAATGCGACCGTAGCAGCTACTGCCCACACTGTGCCCATGACAATAAGCGCACGCGAGGAGCGATACTTCAAATCCAGAAACCCATAAACAGCCGCAATGAAGATCGTCCCTACCAATAATCCGCGCACCAGTTGCCGAATATTATTGCTTTTATCATAGCCGCCACTAAAGTAAACAGTTATTAGCCATGTTAATATGTATAAAGGATAGTTAAAATATAATAAAGTATTATCAAAATGATTAGGCGTTTTATAATAATATAACTCCCAGAAAATTTTTAATCCATATAATCCCATGTAAATAATAACAGCATCAAAAATTGGTAATTTTATCTTTTTTAATAGATTGGAA
>JANRME010000184.1:0-13653 GCA_033761835.1 Saprospiraceae bacterium | reverse complement strand
CTATTGGGAATGCCTCTTTTTAATTGAGCATTTAGCATTGACCATGAATCAACAGTATCATAGTAAACCTTAATGATAAATCTTAAATAACTTCCGCAACTATAAAAGTACTCCCGCCAATATAAATCAAATCATCCGTTTTAGCCTTGCGCTTCGCAGCTTTGAACGCGTTTTTTACAGAAATATAAGCACGACCTCTCAATCCAAATGCGGCCGCCTTTTCTTGCAGTTCTTTCGCATTCAAACCTCTGGGAATATTGGCTTTCGCAAAATAGTAACGCGCATCTTTGGGCAACAGTTCCAGCATTTTGCTAATATCCTTATCGCTCACTACGCCCAGCACAAAGTGCAAATTTTGATAATTAATTTTTGTCAATTCTTGCATCGTCAGGCGTAATCCCCCTTCATTATGTCCACTATCAGCAAGTATAATTGGCTGTTTTCCAATGATTTGCCAACGTCCAATAAATTTGGTTCGTTTTTTTAAATCGTATAGCCCTTCCCGAATTTTGCTTTCTTCCAGGGGAAATTGATTTTTCAAAACCTCCAAAGTTTGCAACACCGTTTGCAAATTTTTCGCCTGATAATCCGCGAGAACATTGACAATCAAATCATTGTACAGTAATTTACCATCTTTCTCCATCTGAAAGGTGGTATGCGTCAAAGTTTGTTTTTGAATAACTGCCTTGAAATGCTGATCGGCATACACAATTGGAGTTTTCATTTCCAATGCTTTTGCGTCGAACACCGATTGCGTCTCTGGCTGCGTTTCGCCAATAATTGCTGGTACATCTGATTTAATAATGCCTGCCTTTTCTCCAGCTATTTTTGCCAATGTATCACCCAGAAATTGGGTATGATCGAAGCTGATATTAGTAATAACGCTCACCAAAGGCTTGATAATATTGGTCGAATCCAGTCGACCGCCCATACCCACTTCGATCACCGCCACATCTACTTTTGCTTGTGCGAAATATTCAAATCCCATCGCCACCGAAATTTCAAAAAAAGAAGGTGCAATCTCTTGAATTACAGGCTTAATGCGTTCTGTAAACTCAATAACGAACTTTCTGGGAACGTACTGCCCATTGATGCGGATACGCTCTCGGAAATCCTTGTAATGTGGCGAAATATACAAGCCAGTTTTCAATCCATGCGCCTGTAAAACAGCTGCTAACATATAACAAGTAGAGCCTTTACCGTTGGTACCCGCCACATGAATCGTCTTAAAACGATCTTGTGGATTACCCAAAAAATTGCACAACGCACGAATATTAGTCAAATCTTTTCGATAAGCCGTCGCGCCGTCGCGCTGAAACATGGGTAAATGATTGAAAAGATAATCTATGGTTTGTTTATAACGATTGTAAAAGTCGCTCATATAAAGATGACAGATGCCAGACAACAGAAGTCAGACAAGGTTTTGAAATGTTTGTAAACCTCGACTCGATTGCTCCTTAAACAATAAAATCGCGGTACAAATAAAAAAGGGCGGATTGAAAAATCCACCCTTTTTGAAGTTTTTATTTTATGCCGTTTTTGATTATTGCAATTTGAAGCGATAAGTGATCGTACCACACTGCGTGTCCACCTCGCCTTTACCAAATTTCCATTGCTTGGCATCCGCAATGGCTTTGTTTTTTAATGCGCCATCCGCAATGGTAGAGCCTTTTTGAGTAAATTCAGCGCTGGTCACATTCCCATCTTTGTCAATGCAAACCCGAATAACTGCATTACCTACACTTTGGCTATTGTCGGTCACGCCTGGTCCGCGTTTCAAAATGCCCCGTGCATCCAAACCTCCGCCCACATCGCCTTTGCCAGTGCTTATACCTTCAAGGTTTTTGGCATTCGGATCGCCATTGGGGTCGCCCTGGTTACCAGGTTTGCCAGTATTACCTTTACCACCGCCCGATCCACTAAAGCCACCAGCCAACTGATCTTTCAAGCGTTTGGCTTCCGCCTCGCGTGCTGCTTGTTCTGCTTCAGCCTTTTTCTTTGCATCTTCAGCAGCTTTTCTTTTGGCTGCCTCTTCGCGTGCCTGGCGATCCTGTTCTTCTTTCTCTCGTTTTTTCTGTTCGCGCAAAGCAACTGCCTCGGGATCTTCGGTTTTCACCACTTCTTTCTGCGGCGTTGGCTCTGTTTTAGCAGGCTTTTCAACTTCGCGTTCTTTTACTGGTTCTGGCTCTGCTTCTTCTTCTGGCTTGCTTTCTTCTTCTGCAACCGGCTCTGCAGGCCCAGCATTTTCATTGCCTTGGCCCACATCAGGTAAACCAAGATTCACTAAAATTCCTTCCTGCTCTGGCGGCGGATTCTGAAAATACACCATTGGCAGTAAAGCTAAAAGAATCAGCACGGTGTGAATTATCGTACTGATAATCATTCCATAACGCTTATTTTGCTGCTCTTTTTGGCTAATTACATCTACCATAATTTAATGCTTTATGCTTGCAATTTATAACCCAATTTACGATTTAATTATCCTCCATAAAAGCGAATTAGCATAACTTTAACAGTATCAATCCCTTTCTGCAGCCAAAATACCGTTGATATTATAACGCATCGCCATATCCATCACCAGCACTACGTGTTCGACAGGTGTGCCAGATTCCGGTGCTATCGTAATGCTTTCATCTTTATTGGCTTTGCGACTCAAGCGATCTTCCAATTCTTGAGGGCTTACGGGGCGTCCATTGATTTCATAAGTACCGTCTTCTCTGATCTGCACATTGTCAATATTGCGATTAATGGGCGCACGGGAACGCGTACTCCCAGGTAGTTTAAGATTGAGTGAATTGGGTGCGACCAAACCCGAAGTCAACATAAAGAAAATCAACAACAGGAAGATAATGTCTGTCAGGGACGACATACTAAATTCTGCGCTGGTTTTATTTTTTTTCTTAAGTGGCATTTCTATAAATGTTTGAGGCTTGAGGCTTGAGGTTTCTGGATTCTTGCTATTAAAAATATCCAAACCAGAAACGTTAAACCCTAAACAATTAAGTCGTTGGCTCGGTAGCAATAATGGCTTTGGCTCTTAATTTGGCAGCAATTTCCATTACATCCGCTACGTAATCAAAAGGCGTGCCTACTTCCGAAACAATGGTGATCGTCAGTTCTTTCAAATCCTCTGCTTTCAGTTGTCGTACTTCTTCTCGAATGATCCGTTCGAGTGCAGTTACGGGTACTTCCAGATTCCCGACTTTATGCTCACCAGTATTGCGAATCGTCACGACAATCGTGGTTGGCGCGACCGTTTTTGAATCGGATTTAGGCAACTCAAAAGCCTGAACACCAGCCACTTTTGAATTCAGCATAAAAAAAATCAGTAACAGGAAGATAACGTCCGTCAAGGATGCCATACTAAACTCTGCACTGGTTTTATTTCTTTTTTTAATTGCCATTTGAAATTGATTATAGGCGCTGGACAACGGATTATTAAAATAAATAATTCATTATCAATAGTCAATAAAATTAAGCTCCCGGCTCCTGCAATAAATCCATGAATTCCGTTGTGCTGCGCTCCATTTTGAAAACTACTTTTTCCACATTGGAAACCAATACGTTATAACCAATGTAAGCAGCGATACCCACGATCAGTCCAAAAGCAGTAGTGATCAAAGCCTGATAGATACCAGTTGCCAATGCTGCGGGAGTCACGCTCTCTTGCACCGCCATCGTCTGGAAAGACAGAATCATACCCGTCACCGTACCAAGGAAGCCAAGCATCGGCGTAGCGCCCGCGATACTCGCTAAGGTAGAAAGGTTTTTTTCCAATTTGAATACTTCCAAGTTACCCACGTTTTCAATGGCCGCATCAATGTCGCGCAAAGGTTTCCCGATGCGTTGCAAACCTTTCTCCATCATACGCGCCACGGGCGAGTCCGTCGTTTGGCATAGTGCTTTTGCGCCTTGAATATTACCGGTTTGCACATTCATCCGAATATTATTCATAAAATGATCATCCACTTGAGCTGCGCGGCGAATGGTGAGATAGCGTTCGATAAAAATATACACACCAATGGCCGACAAAATCAATTGAAGCGCAACTATGATAATCCCGAAAGTACCACTATTGAGTACAATATCAAGGAAACTCTGCGAAGTTACGGTCGGTTCTGTGCCTACAGAAGTCGAATCGAGTTGAAATTCCTGGAATAGTAACAAGACGTTCATTAAGAGCATATTAGAATGAGTTTAAATTTTGGTTTTACTTACAATGTGTATCAACGTGAATTAAGAAAGGCAAATTATATTTTACGCGGCTAAATTTAACAATTTTTGGAAGATACAATAAAAAGATGGCAAGATGATTGGAAAAATTCTGCAATCAAGGTAAATAAAAACCGCAAAGGTTTTTGAACTTAAAACTCAAATCTTTGGATAACAATTGATTAAATCAAAAATCTTTGCGGTTCAGGATTCCGTTTTATTTTGCTTTTCTAAACAAATAGCGTGTGATAAAAATCCCGGTGCCGCCGCTGGTAGCGTCGCTTGTAACGGGGGGGCTATACACACCCGAAGTTATTTGCTGCAATTCCCAGCCTTCCATCGTCATTTGTGTAATTTTGTCGGTAATCATTTCGTCATTTTCTTTAATATTTTTGAAGTTGATACCCACCAGACTGAAGAAGTTTTTCATTTCTTTTTCTTCAATCGCGCCATTTACATCGGAAGTAATCATGCGGGAGCGGCCCAATCCACCAGGCACGACCGATTCTACGGTGGTCACCAATTTGAATTCATAAGCAGCCTGCGATGGGCGAAACGCGAAAAATCCGACCGCACTCAATATGACGAACGCGGCAATCCATAAGCTTTTGTTGGTTTTCATAAGTTTGAATATTTTTTAGGTAAAATTAAAAAATCGCGCAAACTTACTTTTACCAAACTGACAAATCCAGTTTTTGTGACGAATCCTTGTTTTCAGCAGCCGGAATTTATTAAAAGATCGCTCAAGGATCCTGCTGAATCAATACCAATCGGCGGGAATCGGCTTTATTAATTTTTTTACAAAAGTCAACCAATTGCGAGTATTGTTCTCTGGAATGCACGTCAGCATTGAGTTCCAGGCGACGATAAAATAAAATCTGGTTATTTTGTTTTTCAAATCCTGCTTCATAGGCTCCAAATACCGAAGTAACTTGCACCGCTTCCGGCAAATGTTCGATACCAAAATTTTCAGGAATTTGAATTTGTACCGTGTCCACATCCAGATAGGGAAAACTCGAAAATTGAATATTACGCAAACGCAAGCTATCATTGGGCGGAATCCTTTTCCACTGCGAAAGCAGATTGGGCGAGATGAACAAACGCTTGCCACTCCGTCCGGCATAAGCAGGCAAGCGCAAACGAAGCGTTTCGGCCACACTGGGCAAGCGATCCTTGTTGCGTTGGTAAGTATTTTCAAGGATTTCAAAATTTTTCAAGCCCATACTTTCATATAATTCGTCGCGGCGCTTTTGCTCGGGCATTTCTGATAAATGGCTGGCATATTCTTGTTGCAAACCATGATATTGGCTCGTAATAGTAGCTTCTGCATTGCCTGTGGCTTCGACCTTTAATTGCGTAAAACGTTCTTGCAAATTATCCTGCATACTTTGGCTCGGTGTATGCACCAATTTACCGCCTTCGGGAGTAATGAGCAGCGCTTCCCGATTGCCGGTAAAGCTTCCGCAATAGCCCAATGCAGCGGTTTGGCTGGTGCATTCTACCCAAATTGTATCTTGACCTTGTGGCACAGAAACGATTACATGATTGAACTGGCTACTCGGAAAGTCATTTAAAATAGGCGTCGCGTCATGCCCTGCACGAATTAAAGTATAAAATCCTTGAATATCAACCACTTCAAGCATCGCGCAAAAATAATTGCTCAAGGCTTTGCAATCGCCATATTTATAAGTGTCCACATCCTTTGCGGTCATTGGGCGCCAGCCGCCGATGCCCAATTGAATAGACACATAGCGCGTATTTGCTTGTAAATATTCGTATAACTTGCTGATTTTGCAATAATTATCTTGGCAATCCGCTACTAAAGACTTGATCTTGGCAATGCTTGTTTCCGGTAAGCTGCGCGTTCCTTCATTAAGTTTAGCAATAAATTTCCCAAAAGATTCCCAACTGCTCATATCACCGCTATAACCTTCGATTTCAAAATTATGCGGCGCAGTAAATATTAATGGCTGATCATCATAATTTTCTTGCACATAAGGTTCGCTGTCATAAGCTGGAAGCGCCGTGGCCTGCCAGATATAGCGTTTTTTATCTGTTTCCCTTTGAATGCTCGGCTCTTTGGAAAAATTAAAAGTTTTGAATCGGAATTCCGTAGCAGCGGGTAAAACTATTTCAAATTTTGATGCTTGCACCGCCAGTGCCGGGCTTGGTTGTGGCTGCCAAACAGGATAAAATAATAATCCGTCATTCAGTATTTCATACTCAAACTCAACGGTATATGGATAATCGGTATAACTCAAATCAATCGCCTTAATCCTTACATCTTCAAAAAAAGAGCCAGAAAAAGCCGAAGCCGAATAATCCTGAAATTCAGAAGCTTTTACCTTGCGAATTTGCTTGCCAAATTTGTCATATAGCGCAGCTTTAATATCTTTTAATTTATTTAATTTGGAATAAGAGACCGCCAAAGTAGCGTGGCGACTGCCCGCCTGGTTTAATATTGTAATAGATTTATAATGTTTTTCCGTGCCTTTACCAATGGATTGTACCTCAAATTCCTGGCGTTCTTCGCGCACTACAGCATCAGCGCCTTTGAGCAAGTCGGCCGGCAGCGTATAAAATTCAAATTGAGCCGATAAGGGTAAAAACATTACACAGTAAAATAATAAAATAGCAATAATTTTATACATCTTTATAATTTGGGATTTAATATATTGTAAAATTAGCTTTTCACAGATATTTATGAGTCCAAATATGTGTGGCACATTTTAGAAATGCGCCACACTGCATATCATTAAAGTTTTTTCAAAACGATCTGACCGTCAGCGCAATGCCTGGCAATTTGCTCATAAAAATCTTTCAAATCTACATATTCTTCCGGTCTAAAAATCACGCGATTGCGGATAAGTCGGTAATTCAACTTAATTTGTGTTTCTTTATTTTCCATAAAATAATCGCAGCGAATGCTGTTGTCTTGGGTCGCCAGGCGAACAGATTTGGGCGCTTCAGCGATGGCATAGCCTTCAGGAATATTGAGCACAAACTGATACGTATCATCGGTTGGATAAGCAAAGTCCACGACAAATGCGCGTTCCGGCTTTTTGAATGGATTTTCCTGCAAACCAAAACCCAGCATGGGATTGATATAAATTAAATCTCCGGCATCCTCGACGTGCGCGCTCGAGGTGAGTTCAAATGCGCCTTTGAGGGAAGCATTTGGATCATTCTGATTTTCAAAAGAAGATTTTTGCACATTTACTTCCGTGAAATAACTTTTTAAATAAGCGTTCGCGGTTTCAGCGTCACCATTGGCTTTCATCGTTTTGCGCAAATTCGCAGCATTATATCCTTTATGTCCTGTGATTACTTTACAAGCCAACTGCCCATCCTCCAGTGTTGCTGTGATATTATTATAAGTACTTTCTCTAATATTAACACCAAGATCGACCCATTCATACCCATTTTCATTCACCAAAAGCCCTTGCCCATTCAGGTCTTGATAAGTCACCATGTCCGAAGCCAGCATTGGGTCAATCGCATCAATCGCAAAACCGCCATTGGCATTCTTTACAAAAGCTACGACATTATTAAATTTCCCGATCAAAGGATAAGCTTGATTAATCTTGCCGTGATTGCGCGTGGAAAGGATGACCGGATGCGCGTCAATGCCCGCTTCCCGAAGCAAGAGTACCAGGAGTAAATTGAGATCGGCGCTACTGCCGGTGCGGTTTTTCAATAATTGATTGGTTGCTTGCGAAGCATAAATACCATAATATTCATTCCAAAGGAAATTATTTTTTACATACGCCTGCAAAGCGTTGATTTTTTCTTTTTCACTTGCCAGCCCATTGGTCACGGAAGCAATAATATCTTGCACGTTATTCCCTTTGCGAATCATTTTGCCAAAATCGTCGTTCTCCATGAGTTCTGCGGCTAGCTTGTTCCAATTCGGCATAAACTGCTCCATGGAAGCGCCCGGAAAAGTAGCTGAAGCCAGCTGAAATTCAATTTTTTCAATCAAATCCTCCCGTGCCGGGCTGTAAGGCTCATCTTTATAAGCAGGCATATCTTTTTGAACCCAGTGAAGAATTTTATCTGTATAATTGACTGTTTCTGAGCCGGTTCGCTTTTGCACAAGCCTAGGATCGGAGGAAGCATCATAAGAATAGACAAAATTGACGCTGCGGCCTTTGGTATCGCTGTCCTGTACATCGAATGGATTATATCCTTGACTGATCTGCACATAGCGGAAATACTCGGGCGTAGCCACCGTGTATTCGCTCCAAGCAACCGGAATGTCCCATTGAAATTCCCATTCAGGAATCGATATTATAAAATCGGAAGTAATTTCATACGTATATTCTATGACCGAACCTTCGCGCACATTGGGGAGCGTAAACTTGCTGTAATGCCAATGTTTATCGGCTTTATCATCAAAAATCGCGCTCTTCTCCATTTTACTTTCCTGCTCTTTGCCATTTTCAAAATTATAAGTACTGGCCTTGATCGAAGCGACAGATTCCCTGGCACCATTGGTCACATAATAAGGCACGCTGACATCGGCGTATTCGTATCCTTCCTTGCGCAAAATCTTGATGCGGGTTTTGCGTTCAAAAGTATATTGAAAACCTTTACTGGTATTATAATTAAATTGCGTGCTGCCCACATCATACAAAACCACCGCTACCGCGTCTGGGTCTTTATCATAAGTGGACATCGTTAATTCTTCCTTAGCGATTTTGCCAAACTTAACGCCTTCGGGTTGTGCTGTAATTGGCTGATAATGAATAAAAAAGAAAAAAGAAAAGCATAAAAAGACGAGGTTTTTCATTTGAGTTTTCATGATTATTTATTAAAAGATGACTATAAAATTATTTGATGTTTGAATTGGGCAGAATGGTGTAAGCTTAATAAAACTTTAACCGCATTACATAAAAATGCTCAACGCGGCGCGAGTGCTGAAGTGTTTGTTTGCTGGAATAACTAAAAATGCTTATGAAAGGATTTCTACATTCAAAAATACGGGCAGCTTTTATTAAATGCAAGTTTTAAATGTGTTAAAATTTGAAATATGCTTTACAAAATAATTATATCTTATTAATTATCAATAAACTATTGCAGAAAAAAGATTATCAATCCCTGTCGCTTTTTATTTACATTTAAAAATTAATAACTTTCCCTCCTAAATAGCGAGCATGATCAAAAGTCCATTGCGGTATCCGGGCGGCAAAAGTCGAGCAGCGGCGCGGATCGCAGCCTTAGCACCTCCATTCGAGGAGTACCGGGAGCCTTTTTTGGGCGGCGGCTCGGTGTTTGTGCATTTGAAGCAATTATTTCCGAATAAAAAATATTGGCTCAATGATCTTTATCCTGAGCTATATCAATTCTGGGCTTCTTGCCAAAGCGATATTACAAAAGTCATTCATCAAATCGAAATCTGGCGAAATCAATTTCCCAATGGAAAAGCATTACATCAATATTTAAATGAAAACCTCGCTACATTCGATGAAATCAGCACGGCCGCGGCTTTTTTTATATTTAATCGCATCACTTTTTCGGGCACAACCGAGGCGGGCGGCTACTCGGAGCAAGCATTCCAGGGGCGTTTTACAGCATCCAGCATTCAACGTTTACCGGCATTTGCCAGATTATTACATGATGTAAAAATCACGAATCAAGATTATCAAAATATTGTAGAAGCACCTGGAAATCAAGTATTTATTTTTTTAGATCCGCCTTATTATTCGGCTACCAAATCCGCATTATACGGTAAGAATGGAAAATTGCATAAAATTTTTGATCACGAGCGCTTCGCAACTGTACTTCAGCATTGTACACATCACTGGCTTATTACATATGATGATAGTCCTTATATTCGGGAATTATTTCATTTCGCGCATATTACCGCCTGGGATTTGACGTATGGAATGCGCAATGTAGTGGCCAATTCCAATCAAATTGGCAAAGAATTATTTATTTCCAATTACCCACTCACCGAAATCGAGCAAGCGCAGTTAAAGCTTTTGTAATCAGCTTTATTTTTTTATCTTGGGCCAAGTTCTAACTAAAATTCATATTCAATGAAGAAATTGTTCTATTCCCTGGCTTTGTTGTGCTTTATGTCAATTTGCATTAGCCAAAATGCAGTCGCGCAAGATAAAAAGCCGACTTTAACTTTGGATGATTATCAAGAATGGCAGAACCTTCCCGGTCAAGCCTGGCTCTCCGACAATGGTAATTGGATGGCTTACCGTGTAACGCTCGTCAATGAAAATGATACGTTGTATATCAAGAGTACAAGTTCTGACAAGTCGTATCAATATGCTTTTGCTAATAATCCGCAATTTTCAACGGATGGAAAGTGGGTCGCCTTTAGCAAAGGCTATTCTGTGAAAGAAAGAGAGGCGATGGATAAGAAAAAACAGCGGGTAGAAAATAAAATGATCCTGCTGAATCTGGAAAGCGGTGCAGAAGAAACCTATGAAAGTATCAGTAGTTTCGGCATCAGTGAGGATTCGCGGCATCTGATTATGTCCACTTACCCACCCAAGGATAGCAAACTGGAAGGCAAGGATTTGATCGTGCATAATCTGGAAACGCGCACTTCGCGCAATATTGGCAATGTGTCGGAATGGGCTTTGAATAAAAAAGGAAATCTACTGGCTTATATCATTGATGCCGAGAAAAAACGTGGCAATGGCGTCGAATTATTCAATTTGGAAAAATATCAAATCAGCTTCTTAGCCAGTGATACCAGTACTTTCCGCAAGTTGAACTGGGAAAAAGATCAATCGGCGCTCACGTTTATGCAGGCGTTTTATGATAGCGCTTACACCGACGCCAACCATCGTATTTATGCTTATAAAGATTTGGAAACTTCGATGAATAAAATGATACTCGATCCTGCGAAACGTAAAGATTTTCCGACGGGTATGTATGTTCGGGAGACTTACAACCCGCGCTGGTCGAAGGATTTGAACAGAATTTATCTTGGGATTGACGAATGGGATGAAAAAGAAAAACCAGAGAAAAAAGATAAGGAAAGTGTAAAAGAAGGTGAGAATGGCGAAGCGAAAGAGGGTGAGAAAAAAGAAGTAAAAAAGAAGGACGAGGAAGAAGCCAAAGTGCCTGATATGGAAATCTGGCACTGGAAAGACGCGCAAATTATTCCGCGTCAACGCAGAACTTATAATGCAGATAAGAATTTCACCTTGCTTTCGGTTTGGAATTTGGATGGCGATAATTTTGTGCAAATCGGCGATCAAAAAGCCAAGGATGTCTCGATGGTGGGCGATGGCAAGTCAATGGTGTTGATGGACAAGACGCCTTATGAGCCGCAGTTCCGACTGGAACATGGCGATGTGTATATCGCGGATGCTAAAAATGGCAATCGTAAGTTAGTGATGAAAAATTTCCCGGAAAACAGTTTTGCTGGCGACTCGCCGGATGGCAAGTATTTATTATATTTCAAGGATAAGAATTGGCATACCTATAATATTGAAACTGGTAAGCATACAAATTTGACTGTAAATCAGAAAGTTCCGTTCTGGAATACGCGTTATGATGGACCGGAAACTATTATACCTCCTTTCGGATCAGGCGGCTGGACGAAGAGAGATGAGGAAATTTTATTATATGATGAATATGATGTCTGGGCCTTCAAACCCGACGGCAGCAGCGCTAAAAAAATTACCGACGGTAGAAAGGATAAAATGGTCTATCGCTTCAATCGCATTGATTTTGAAGAACCATATATTGATCCGGCAAAGCCAATGTTTCTGAGCGTTTTCGGCGATTTGACCAAAGAATCGGGTTATGCAAAAATCAATTCCAATTGGCAGATCGAAGATAAAATGGTTTTAGATGCTCGCGTTAGAAATTTGCGTAAAGCAAAAGATGCTGATACTTACGCATATATCACAGAAAGTTATACCGATTCACCGGATATTTTTGTCACCAAAGGTAAATTGAGCGAAGCCAAGGAAATGAGTAAAACCAATCCGCAGCAACAGGAATTTGCCTGGGGCAAAACGGAATTAATCGAGTATAAAAACAAGGATGGCAAGACTTTGCAAGGATTATTACACTACCCTGCCAATTATGAAAAAGGCAAGCAATACCCAATGATCACGTATATCTACGAGCGTAGAACCGATACCAAAAACAGCTATGTAACGCCGACCGATCGCAGCGCTTACAATTTTACACATTACGTTCAAAATGGATATTTTGTTTTCCAGCCGGACATCGTTTACAAAACGAACCATCCTGGCGAGTCGGCAGTAGAATGCGTGGTGCCCGCGGTTGAAAAAGTATTAAAAACAGGCATGATCGATCCTAAAAAAGTAGGATTGATGGGGCATAGCTGGGGTGGTTATCAGACGGCGTTTTTGGTGACACAGACCGATTTGTTCTCGGCGGCCGTTGCTGGTGCGCCTTTGACAAATATGATTAGTATGTATAATTCGATTTATTGGAATTCGGGTACGCCCGATCAGCAGATTTTTGAAACCAGTCAGGGGCGCTTGCGCGAACCTTATTGGAATCTGATGGATGAATACATTGCCAACTCTCCTGTTTTCCAGGCAAAAAATATCAAAACCCCGGTATTAATGACCTTTGGCGACCAGGATGGCGCGGTCGATTATCATCAAGGGATTGAGATGTATATTACAATGCGCCGTTTGTCAAAACCATTGATAATGCTGCTTTATGCTGGCGAAAATCACGGATTGGCGAAAAAAGAAAATCAAATTGATTACTTTACAAAAGTCACCGAATATTTCGATCATCATTTGAAAGGTAATGCGCCAAAAGAATGGATCACCGAAGGGCAGAGCTATTTGAAAAAGAAAGAAGAACAAGAGAAAAAGACCCCGGCGGTGATTAAACCATAATCGAAGTACGAAGTTTGAAGTACGCATCGCCTACGATGCCCCGTCGCTGAAGCTATGGCGCAAGTGACAAGCCTATGGCGACCGAAGGAAGTACGAGGTCAAAGTTCTGTTAGCAAATTATGCTGCTGACAGAACTTTTATTTTAAGGAATCCTCATTTGAAAAATGTAAGACAGATTTTTCTTATCTAAGATTTGAATTTGCAACTACTTCTTTGTAGCATCGTCTTTTTGATGGAACTTTACAGCCGACATGGAGCAAATCGAAGTACAATGGGGTGGGTGGACGGTGCTGTTTTCTGTCACCGCCGTCCAAAGTATTTTTTTGGCGATGGTATTATTTACGATGAAAAGTAATAACCACCAAGCCAATCGCTTCTTAGGTTTATTCATGCTTTGTTTTGCGGTTACGATGCTGGATTATGTAGGCTTTTGGACGAATTTTCATTATACAGTTCCTTATTTTGCAGATATTTATAAAGTAGCAGGATTTTGCTTTGGTCCCTTATTATTGCTTTATTTTAAGGCTTCTGAGCGTTCTCAAACAAGGATTTCTAATTTTGATTGGCTTCATTTATTGCCAGC
>JANRME010000183.1:0-18911 GCA_033761835.1 Saprospiraceae bacterium | reverse complement strand
GCGGTTTTCCAAAAAGTATATAACAGCGCCAGCACACCAAATGCCGGAATCATGTAAGTAAGTGTTCCACTCATACGAGTATCATTTAAGTTTTTATTGGTTAATTTTTTTGTTTAAAAAAGGAAATCAGGCAGAAACACTCGCCTGAAATTTATAACTTGTATTTTACAACAAATATTTTTTTTTGACACGGACGCAAAAGTAAGCCAATATTTTGGCTTGTCCAAACGATTTAAAAGATTGAAATTCATTGATTCATGCTTACATTCTTTTATGGCTATCTAATCAAAGAAACCATACATCTTAATCCTCGAACCAAACCGTCTTTTCCGTTATCGGATTTCGTTTTCCAGGCAGTTCCAGCATATCGTGATAGCCCATATAAAAAAAGCCCAGGCAGCGTTCTCCTTCATTCAATCTTAGGAATTCATTCGCATTCAAAGCCGCTCCTGGCGTACCCCAATAACTGCCAATGCCATACACCGTGCAAGTGAGCCACATATTTTGCACTGCACAGGCCACCGCTGCGATCTCTTCCCATTCTGGCACACGTATTTCTGGATCGCGTTGCATACAAATGGCAATCACACAAGCCGAACGAAGCGGATTTTCCATATTTTTCTGATATTTTTCTTCAGAAAATTGATCGGCAGAAGTCGTTTGTTTGTAATAATCTCCAAGGTATTGCGCTAAGCGTTTTAAAGCCTCGCCAGTAAAAACCTTGAAGCGCCAGGGTTCTGTCAAGCGATGGGTCGGCGCCCAATTAGCGTTTTCCAAAATCACCTCGATGATTTGTCGAGGAATAACATGGTCGTTGTACATTTTCGGGAAAATGGCCCGTCTTTTTTGAATCAGCTCACTAATTTGAGAAGGGGTAACATTCATTTTTTGAAGGTTTTCGCCAAAGATAAAAGCTCTGTTTAAAATATTTATATTCAAAACTTTCAGAAAAAATTGAAAATTTATTTTTGTTTTTGTATATTTGAATCAAGTTTATCGCAACAAGCTGACAAACAAAACGCTGAAATTTGACAGCCCCGCTCGATCCAAAATCGAATGAGCTAAAAATTTTTTCACCCAAAAAATAAATCACTATGAATCGTACCGCATATTTTTTTCATCGGGTTGACCTCATCGGTCAGTTTTTACTGCTGCTTGCCGCCGGATTTTCAGGCATCAGTGCATTGGTTGTCAACAAAGACTTTGCAATATTCTATTTTATGTCATTATTTTTGATCGGCTGCTGGCAATTACTTAGCGCTTTCATAAGAGGCGTGTCCTATGAGGATCAAATCAAATTGCATTACTTTTTTATAGCGTCCTTCTACTGCGTATTATTATTTACCATTTTTTTGCCCTTACTTGATACATTTCGCCGTTGGGAATTCCCTTTAATAATATGGTTTGTTGGCTTTGTGCCAGCAGTCGCTGCGATTTGGTATCTGAGTGATTGCATTCGTGGAAGGGCAGAAGATATGGCGGATGCGGATCAACTTGGTTTTATACCCTCTCGATTACCCTTGTATAATCCTATGAAACCGCTCAAAAAAATTCATAAAAAACAGGCATTATTTCGTTATCTTTGAATAAAGTCTTTGAACTATGGATCAGCACAAGATACTGCAAACCGATCTCCTCTGTCAGAGTGTATTGTCTCTGGCGGTTGCGTTTGCATTGCTATCCTGGCTGTGGTTGAATATGAGTGGATACTGGTTAGCTTTATCCGTATTTTTATGTCTGTTGAGTTGGCAGTTTTTCAGTGGCATTTATATCGCAGCCGAACTCCGATGCTGGTATCGCGGTGTTCTGCCAATATGTTTGTTGGTAATTTTGGTGACAAGCATCCTGCTGATGGCGTTTGAATTCCCAATGGGTGTAATGTCAACTTTTGGAGTTGCCCCCGTCATTTCGATTGCCAATCTTATCATTGGAATTATTGATTTTCAGCATTATAAAAAAATGAGAGCGCTGATACAAATAAGCAACGAGCAAATACTTGATAGTGAAGATATTTTTTGAAGGTCTAAAAGGTGTAATGACATAAAAGGTCGAATAAAAGTAATTCAATACTCCTTGGCGCCCTTAAGCCTGTAAGCCTTTAAATCTATTAAACCAGCATAAATATGATTTCGCGCTTCCGAATGAAAATTGATTTGCTTGGGCAATGCGTCTTAGTATTGGCGGTAATTCTGCTGCTTTGCTTGGTAGAAGGCATCCGCTGGTCGGGTGGTTTTTTGATCGCCCTGGCTATCTGGCAGTTTATTAGCGCTGCGCATTTATTATACGTTTATCGACATATCCGCCGTGTCAATTACCTTCGTACCGCCATTGTCCTCACCGTGAGCCTTCCTATCTGGGTTTATTTTATTGGCAATCTGGCTTACTTGCCAGTCGCCGGAATTGTGCTGTGGTACTTCATTCAGACCATTCGAGATACCATCGTCGTCTATCGCCGTCCTCGCTCTTTTTGGGATTTAATTTAACAGGCTCTTTTAGGCTGCCCTAAATTTTGTATATTTGCAGTCTCATTCCTGAACTATGGAAGCGATTTCTCACACGGAAGAAAATTATCTGAAAGCGATTTTTAAAATTGCCGAACGCGAAGGCAAGCCTGTTAGCACCAACGCCATTTCCAACGAAATGAATACCAAAGCTGCCTCAGTAACCGATATGCTTAAGCGTCTTTCGGAAAAAGAACTCATTCATTACGAAAAATACAAAGGGGTAACGCTTACGGATTCTGGTAATAGGATTGCAACGCACCTTGTTCGCAAGCACCGACTTTGGGAGGTTTTTTTGGTAGAAAAGCTTCATTTCTCCTGGGATGAAGTACACGATATGGCAGAGCAATTAGAACATATTCATTCCGAAGAATTAGTCGAGCGCTTAGACGAATTTTTAGGCTTCCCAAAATTTGACCCGCATGGCGATCCGATTCCCGATGCGGCAGGTAATTTTACTTTTCGAAAACAACTACCAATGCTCGATCTTGAAATCGGCACAAAAGGTGTGGTAGTAGGCGTACAAGATCATTCCACTGCCTTTTTGCAATACTTGGATCGGCTGGAATTGGTATTGGGAGCAGAAGTGCATCTATTAGAACGATTTGACTACGATGAATCGGTCAAAATTATTTTAAACGGTCAGAAAGAACAGATTCTTTCCAAAAAAGTGGCACAGAACCTCTTTATTCAAAAGAAGTGATAACAGGGAGCAACAATAAATGAATTAATTTGACACCAACTACTAAATATCGCATTCTCGGTGTTGACCCCGGCACCAACATCTTGGGCTACGGCATCATTGAAGTCGAAAACAAAACGATCCAATTAGTTGATTTAGGCGTGTTGTATTTAAAAGAAGAGCTTGAGCAGCCGGAAAAATTGAAACGGATTTTTGAACGTTTACAAATAATCATCTCAGAATTCAAACCAAGCCAAATGGCAATCGAAGCGCCATTTTACGGCAAAAATATACAATCTATGTTCAAGTTGGGCCGTGCACAAGGCGTGGCGATTGCAGCAGCAATTACAAAAGGTCTGACGGTGACAGAATACTCTCCTAAAAAAATCAAACAAGCCGTTACAGGCAATGGGAATGCGGCCAAAGAACAAGTCGCCGCGATGCTGGGTACCATTTTAAAAGCAGACCTAAGCGAACAATTCTTCGATGCGACGGATGCCCTGGCAACCGCTGTGTGCCATTATTACCAATCTACCAGCCGCCTTGGCGCAGGGAAAAAGAGCAAAGACTGGAACGCTTTTGCCAAAGATAATCCTGATCGAGTTTCGAAAAAATGAAAATGATGCTTATGGTTGGTAAGCTGATTTGATTTTTTGAGCAATTTCTGCCAATTCCTCTTGCGATAGCGATAAAAAGCCTTTAGTAAAGCTCAAATCGTGAATGGAATCAATCGGAATCAGGTGCACGTGTGCGTGCGGCACTTCCAAGCCAATGACAGCGACACCTATTCTTTTGCAAGGTATGACCGCTTGAACCGCTTTGGCAACACCTTTCGCAAAGACCATCATACCGCCCAGTAAATCGTCCTCTATATCGAAAATGTAATCCACTTCTTTTTTAGGGATGACCAAAGTATGCCCTTTTGCCACTGGTCGAATGTCGAGAAAAGCCAAATAATCTTCGGTTTCAGCGATTTTATGCGCGGGTATTTCGCCCTGTACGATCTTGGTGAAGATAGTCGCCATTATTAATCTATTGAAATATCTACGATTTCAAATTCCATTTTGCCGCCTGGAGTGGTAACCAATGCAACTTCGCCAATAATTTTACCCAGCAATCCTTGCCCAATTGGTGAATTGACCGATATCTTTTGCGCTTTGAGGTCTGCTTCCTGTTCAGAGACTAATTTATAGGTCAATTGCTTGCCAGTTTTTTTATTTTTTATGGTCACTTTGGAAAATACCGTCACTTTAGAAGTATCCAGTTGGCTTTGATCTAGGATACGCGCATTGGCTAGTATTTTTTCCAACTCATTGATTTTCAATTCCAAAAGACCTTGTTGATCTTTGGCAGCATCGTATTCTGCGTTTTCCGACAAATCGCCTTTTTCGCGTGCCTCCGCGATTGCCCTTGCCACTTCCTGGCGTCCTCTTATTTTGAGGTCTTCTAATTCCGCTTTCAGCTTCTCATACCCTTCTTGGGTCAAATAACTGTACCCGTTCATAAAACATTAATTTTTAAAGCGTCACTCTTTAAGTCTTTCAAGCAAGTGTATCTTGAAAAACCCGAATGAGCCGACTTGAGATAAATGAAAAATTCGGATATAAACTTTGCCTCTAAATCGGTAAGCTTTATAATAAACGCCTTAGCCCGATAGAATGGTTCACCGAACTGACTAAAAAGCAAGAACGCCTCCGCGAAGGAAACGTTCTTGCTTTCAAAGCCCAAATATACGAAGAAATATGCGAATATTCAAGTCCTTGAAAAAGAATCGCAAAAAAGATTATATGCTAATGCGCACCGAAAAATTATGCGTGCCGTTCCAAACTCTTGTTTGCCGATAAGCGTAATCTACTCCAAAGCGCGTATTTTTCTTATCTCTGCTCAAAGGCACTTCAAATGATGCACCTGCACTTAGCCCGCTATAAATGGACGCCTGAATCTCATCCTCCACATCCAATTCATACCGATAGCCGCCGCGTAGTTGAAACATATTATTCAAGGAATATTCCAATCCGGCGCCGATTTCGTCGCGGGAAAAAGAATTAGCAGTAAAATTGCCGATGGCCGTCAGGCGATGCTTCTCGCCAAATAAAAAATCATACGACATCCCTATATTCAACATGGAAGGCAATTCAAAACTGGCAGAGCGCTGCGCGTAAGTAAGATCATACCCGCCGTTATTCGGGCTGGGGCCTTGCGTAGCTAAACCTTCGCCCCCAAAATTCATCCGAGAACCTACATTTCGTAAGGAAATACCAAATTTAAAATTGTCCTGCTCACCCGTCACATACTGTACGCCTGCGTCAACAGCAAAAGCGAAAGCACTTACATCGGCGATTGACTCTGAAACGCCGCGCAAGGTGATACCTACCGAAACTTTATTTTCAAAAATATGCGCATAAGAAAGCCCAATATTAAAAAAGCTCGGCGAATACGTAGCACCCGTGCCTTCCGGTTGGTCGGCGGTAGTGACTCGAATATCGCCAAAATCCAGCGCCATCAGGCTAAAGCCAAAAGTACCGCTCTTACCGATGCGCTGACCTATGCCAAAAGCATTAGTGCGTATGCCGGTGCCTTCCAGATACAAGCTATGCCCAACTAATATTTCCGTTTTATCAATCCGGGAAAGCCCAGCCACATTGAGTTGTAATGCTTCCACACCAAAGATATTTGAGGTAGTAAGTGTATGCAAACCCGCACTGCGCGCCCAAGGATTCATCAATAATTCGTAAGCGCCGGCTTCGCCCTGGCGGTCGGGATTCCCGGCTTGAATGGTCGTACTAAAAAATGCAGCCAGAATGATGATGTAGGGGATTGGTAAGAATCGCTTCATTGAAATTTATTTTTAAAGACCTCCGAAGTTTTGAGGCCTCGGAAGTCTTGTTGTATTTATTTTAGAGGCCAGAAGGATCAAATTTACGGTTGATGCCAAACCATTTGATCGTTCGTTCGCCCAAACCTTCTGCTTTTACATGAATCAGATACACGCCACTGGCGATTGGAATGCCTTTGTTGTTTTTCATATCCCATTCCAAATCGGGTAGGATTTGATTGCGTTCAATGGCGCGATTAGCGCCTCGTGGCACTGTACCAATTTCATCGCGAGTATAACGGCGAATGAATTTTCCATCTAGCGAATAAATAACAATTTCACATTTAGCAGGCAGGTTACTGATTTTCACTGTGTTAGAAAATTGCGAAATTTCATAATCTGAGAAACCGTAGTAAGGATTGGGTACAACATTAATCTTGTCAAGCGCCGTTTCCACACCTGGAGCATCCAAATCAGAAGCTTGTTTTCCTTCAATTTTAAAACGATAAGTCGGGTAGCCTTTAAATTCGCCTGTACCGCGAGCAACTTTATAAGGGTTATTTACCCTTAATTTTACAACAACGTTTTCAGGAATTAAGCCATTCGCATAAGAACGCATTTGCTGACCTGGCAAGGTTGTAATCAAACCTGCCCAAGTGATTTCTCGCACACCACGCCATTTATTGATATTGGTAAGGCGAATAAAATTGCGCAACTGGGCGCAGCCATCGTAGGGCTGCTTGGTCACATATACCATGTGTTGCCCTCCGGCATACAATTGGAAAATATTCGCCAGATTTCCATCGTTCAGAACAATTTGTGAAGAAGGATTAAACATCATATCCCGACCGGTAGGCTTTTCGGTATAAGCTTCTGGGAAAATAGAACCATCGTACACCGAGTTTTCGCCGAAAAATATATTCAAGCGCTCTCCGGTTTCCACATCAATTGCATAGCCAGGGAACCAAGCCATACCTTCGCCGTCTTGCGCGTCTATATCTGGCAAACCATCGCCATTACTATCCTCTTTTGTTACACTCGGTGCGGCCCGCAAGTCAAAAGTTTTCCGATTGCCTTGTGTCGGCAAACCAAGTGCATCATAATAGCGATTGGAGGTTTCGACCACCACGCAGCGACTCCATAATGCTTTATTAGAAGTAAAAACAATGTCCACATTATTTAAATCGCTAATGTCTGTCTGCTGACGTACAATATTATTGCCGCTGGTACTCACCCATGCCGGTGAGATATAGGGCGGATAAGGGTTGTTTTGCTCATCTTGTTGGCGCCAATTAGCCAAATAATAAGGTATAAAATAGCCCGTTCCAATGTTCGTCAACGCTTTATTCGGATCAAGCAGGAAATCGGTTTCTAATTCGCCTGTTAACGCAAAGTTGAAAACCTTCTGATCAAAATCAATATTTCGAGGTGCCGTGTCATCAGCAATACCAGACAGCCAAGCTTTCGCATTTTCGCCGCCCGTATATTCTTCTTCGTACCCAATCACACCATTGGAAGCAATGGTGGTAGGCGCTGCTCCAACATCTACGGTTTGGCCAATGGTAATCGAAAAGCCGAATTGCTTAATGACCTGTTCGTTCAGCTTTGCAATAGAATTCTCAGAAATAATGGTTGGGCTATTCGGGTCACTCAGATTTTTTAACTGCCAACGTACATCATTATCCAGTTGGTCGTTAGCCATATTTTCGTCGAAATAAGTCAACTCGAACTCGCCATCTTTTACATCCAAAGGATTGAAAATATTGATTTGAATTGGCGAACGTCCAGCGCGGTAGGTGATTCTTCCCGTAAATTTATTCTGTTCAATCTCGGTACGGGTTTCATCAGAAATGTCTAAGAAATTGCCACCGTTCCCTACCCCATCTATGCGCGTCACAATCGGGCCTTCGCCATATACCGCATTGAGCCTTCGATCTACAATCGGGCGAGGAATCACTGTGTAATAAATATTCGTGCCATCCCCGATATTGCGACGCCCTTCCAGATAAGGCTGCCTTTGCCCCAATTGCTCTTTCGGATCGAAAGGCAAATACTCATTATGCGCATAAGCAATCGCCGTGAAATAATATTTTTTATGGTTGACCAGCCTTCGGTCATTACCGGAAGCAAATTGATCTTCGGTAATTCGGAAAGTATGGTTGATTCCTTGATCCGCGCCATTCACTTCTACATTGGGTACATAATAGGTGGTACCGGTTGGGTTATCAATTGGTGTCCAATTAAAAATGCGATTGACCCCATTTTGCACATCTACTTGATAGATCAATCTGGCTTTGTCTGGATCGTCAATATCTGAAATGGTCACATTCGGTGCAGCTAATTGATACAATTTATATCCTTCAAAGCGGTATAAACTATCTTCTACCCCTGGCGGAATACGCAACCCTGGTTGGGCGTAAGCTTCGTAAGCGTTATTAGAAGTAAGGGTATCATTCGTAAAAATGGCAATCACTTCTCGATCCAATTCTATAAAATCCACATCCGGCGCATCTGGCCCGTCGGTCAAACGGAAGCAATTATCGAATAAAGCCTGCGCAATATCGTCTGCTTCTTGCAATCTGGCAATGCTTGGGCAAGGATAGGTTTGATCGGGTATCCAAACAGCACCGATAATCAATTCATTGACAGCGCCTGGATCCAATCGGAAAGGTCCAGAAGCTTGAATCGTGCGGCGGTCGCCCGGGGGTAGTCCTTCTGTACACATAGACCAACCATTGAGGTCGTTCGGTGCTTCTGTAAATGCATATTTGATAAGTGGACCTGGTTCTTGATAAGCATCTCCTCCATAGCTAAAAGGCGTCCCGTCTCGCCAGGAGCCAGATAAGTAATTGTAATATTCTATGGCGTTGTTGGGATCGCTCGTGCCAGGTACAGGCGCAGGCACGCCCGTAGAGCGGTTATAATAAGTGAAAGAAGACATTCCGATTTCTTCACCGAGTTCATCTAAAGGGCCACGGAAATAATCAATCCCAAGAATTGGAATCTCTCCTCCATAGGTCGGTACGCCTTGCGGGCAAATCGAACCGGTCTGCCCGTCCACAGCATCCTGGTTATAAACGAATGCCAAGCTACGAGTAGTGTCACAGCCTACATAATCATCAATATCACAACCAAGATCAGGATCCACCCACATCGCAAAAAACATACTGTCAATACTTTCAATAGCCCTGTTAATCAGCTTATAACGCTGAAAAGTCATATCGTTAATCTCATCATTTGTAGCATAAGAAAAGGCTTGCACTTGTACTTCCATTTGAATCGGATCGCCTTGTGATTCGGAGTGAATGTTTCCAGCGTCATTGTAAATCCAGAATACCATTTCGTCTGGGATCGGCTGCTCTTCTGGAGTCGCAAAGCTACACCCGCGAATTTCAATAATTGGAAAATCGCCTTGTCGCGGATCGTACAAACCATCACCATCTTCATCCCAAAAGCCGGCCAAACCCTGCGTGGTATTCGGCAAATCAAATTGATGAATATCAAAGAAAAACTCATTACCCCGTGCCGGCCAGCCCTTCACATCGTTTGGAATCATATCAGGGTCGTACTCTTTGCCTTCTACCTGCGCCTGTCGGAAATTGCGAATATGTTCGCGGATATTAGCGCCTTTTACCACAAAAAATTTATCCCATTTGGCGCAAGTTTCCTGGTCGGTTTTGCCAGTTTCAGGATTGAGTGGCCCAGAGAAAAAGTCAGACGTACCTCCAGAACTACCGTAGGTTTTAGCAGCAAGTTTTAAATTGCCGGCAGGGTCAACGCCTCCCAGCCAAACCGCGCCTGCGTAAATCGAAGAAACTTCGGGTTCACCAGGTGGCACTTTGGGTACGATGTAGCGACCATTGTTGGTATCCCACCATACATCACCGCCAGTTAGCAAACGCGCACGCACGTTGTTGATTGCCATATCAATCGAAGAAACCGAATTAGCACAGTTTTCCCGAAAGTTGACGGTTGGTTTATTTTGTTGCGTTAGGTTGGTTTTGCCCGGTTTTATATCATCGGGTTTGCGAGCTTCTGCCAAAGTCAAAGCCCCAAAAACAAGAATTCCTAACAAAAAATATTTCAATTGCTGCATATTTTTATAGATAAGATAATTGTCCATTGATTAGTGATTTAAAACAAATAATCCATTTTTTAAAACTCCAAAATAGCGCCTACATAAATTCTGCGAGGTATGCTATACAAATTAGGGTTCAACAATGCCCATTGGTAGGCCGCCAAATAAGAATCCACTTCGCGCACCGAGCTTTCAATACTATTGACTTGCTGTTCGCCGAAAGAAGACGCCAGGAAGCCGTCATCATTTGCGGAGCCCGTCACTGGATATACGCCAATGATATTGCGTCGGTCAAGCAAATTAGAAACCCGACAGTAAACATTCAATCCATACTTCTCATCAATGACGAAGGATTTATCCACACGTAAGTTTAGCACAAATGTCCAAGGCTTGCGAGCGCCGTTAATAGCACCGATCGTACCTACACCACCCAATTCTGTTGGCGTTTGGGCTGCGGTATAAGGGCGACCAGAAACAATTTTGCTTTGCAAACTAAAACCTGCATTGGCAAAAATATCTGCTCCAAAAAGCTTCGGGCCAGTATAAGAGCGCTCCGAGCCATAGCGATAATCCACATTGATGTTAAAAACATGGCGCTCGTCATAATCGAGCGGGTAGAGTGTGCGCAGGTTACCACGCCCAACCACGTTGCGCTGGGAATTCGCATTTGAACCCGTACCGTCTGCAAATTGAAGGTTGTAATTAGCTTGTACCGACACATTGCCGGTGCGACGCAGGTCGTAGGTAAATGAAAATCCTTTGATCGTACCAAAATCCTGATTATCGTAAGTGGTATATTGAATAACATTCGGCACAGGAAAGAAGGTACGAAGCTGAATCAAATCACGCATTTCCTTGTAATAAGCGGCAATTTTTATTGCGGAAGAATTCGATAATTTCTGTTGGAAGCCTACTTCATAATCCGTCGTTCGTACTGGCTTTAAATTTGGATTATTGATCGGATTATTAGCATTATAAGAAATATCAGAAAAATAGAAATAATCTCGCGGTGTAGCAATAGAATTGGTCGGAGGACGCTGCACCAAAATATCATAATGCGCAAAGAAATTAGCCTCCGTAGAAATCGGGAAAGAAAAAGCCAAACGTGGCATCACATTCACTTGCACTTCATAATCTTCAAACGAAACGCTGGGGTCAAATGCTCTTGACTTAATAAAGTTGGGATCGCGTTGCGCACGCTCATCCACATATTTTGGAAAAACTAAACCGCCAATAATGCCTTCAATATCGGTTGGGCTATTGGCAGGCGTACCATTCGGGCGATACCATTGGTCGCCATCGCGGTAAGCGGCAACAGAAGTACCCGCATCGTTCAAGTATACTTTATAATCATCACCGATATTGCCTGGTTTGGTCGTATTTGCACCTGTATGATAATCATCGGCGCCCATAATTTCGTACAAGGAATAATTGTCCTTCAATACTTTCGTATTGGCATCGTAGCGATCTACCCGAACACCGAGTCGGAAAATGATGTCTTTGAATGTAAATTTATCCTGAATATATGCCGCAGAGTAAATCGGGCGATTGGGCGCTACCGGAAAAGTTCGCACGCCATCGGCATCGGTAGCAGTGAAGAAATCTTCAAAAGTCCCGTCGAATGGGTTACCTAAGTAATCATATCCCACATAGCTGATAATTTGCTGGTCATTTAATTCCTTTGCGGAAAACAAACTTAGACTCAGTTGATCCGGCGAAAGCCCGTCCACATTCACATAATCGGTTAAAGCTTGCCCAGTCACTTCGCGAATGCGACGATAAAACTGACTTTCTTCTCCTGGTGCAATGCTCACGCCCAACAGTGGTGTACCAGCAAAGCCAGGAATGTCAATCGTGCCAACGGTATCTGGATTTTCGGCGATACCCTGAATATGGCTATTCGCTTGTTGCCGTGCAATATCCCAAAGCCTGCGCGGCGCCACGCTGTATCCGCGATTGATGCGTTGTTCGTACCAAACACCCAACTGGATACTGTGGCGACCTTTATCAGAACTACCTGGAATAACATCGAAAGAAGCGCTGGCATTAAAAGTATAATTATCATTGTCTCCTTTCGTATATTGATTGAACACGGTGCCGACGTTGGTATGAAAATTCCAGGAACTGGTGTAAATACCTGAGATCGCTCCGTTTGGTGCGTAGAATGCCGCCCTGGGCAATACGCTTGCGCCACTGTTGCCAGTGTTGGTAATCAGGTAATTGCCAATTTGCCCGTTTAAGCCTTCACTAAAATTGACGCCCATTGCGTTATTATAATTAGCGAGTACCTGATTGGTTGCGCTTGGCGTATAAGACCTTAACACTTCCCGATAGTCAGTGTGTTGCAAGTAAGATTGTCCGGTAGCAGGGTCAAATAATTGTACAAAAGTGGGTACGTAATCAATATCAAATTTGCCGACGTAGCCATAATCAAAGAAGCGATCTTCGTGCCGCTGATCGTAAGTATCTCCTTGTGTTTTTTCATAGGTAAAAAGCAATGTATAGGAGGCATTTTGAATCAAAGAGGCCTTTCTTTCCTGGCTTTCAGCATCCTGATTAAAATTGCTACCTCCAAGGCGATGGCGCAAGCGGAAAGTGCCTCGATAGGTTTGCCCTGTTGAAAATGGGTTATTGTGACTGTTATAAACACGCCAGCCACCTGGTGTGAATTGGTCTTTGTTATCGTTATAAGCACCGGTCAGAGAAATGTCTATCCCTTTGCCCAAGCGAGCATCCAGTTTACCATTAATATTATAATTGCGAAAATCTTCATAAGGCTTTGCATCCAATGCTTCTACTTCGTTCGCTTTTACAAAATCAGCCGCCACAAATGGATTGCCCCCAATACTGATGATCGGATTGGCTTCTAATTCTTTGAGTTTTTCATCACTAATGCGATAAACCGGAATCGCAGGCGGGTCATCGTCTAATTGATCAGTAAGGCGTGCGGCCAATCTGAAGCCAAGTATAGATTCTTTTTTTGCATTTTTGAGCAATGGCCCCGACAAGCTGAAATCGATCAGGCTATTGTCATAAGCGTCAAAAAAATTAGTCGTTTCCACTTGAAGTCCGCCCGATAATGTACTCGAAGGACCTTTGGAAGTGAGTGAGATGATACCCCCCGCATTATCGCCGTATTGGGCCTCCATACCGCCGGTAATCACCTGCAATTGCTCGATTTCTGATTCTTGGATCAAAGCGCCCTGTATCCGAACGCCATCCAAATAATAATCTGTTGCATCAGAGCGGGAGCCGCGAATATTGATTGCACCGCCTTCATCCGAAGTGGAAAGCCCAGCCACCGTAGCTGCTAGCGCGTTGATATTACGAATGGGTAGATTGCGAATTTCTTCGCTGGTAATGACCCCCCCCGAAGTCGTATTGTCCTGCTCGATCAAAGGAATTTTATATTCTTTTACCACGATTTCTTCGAGCGTAACTCCTTGGGTATTGAGTTGTACATCGGCGCGATTGGCTTTACCGGCAAGCACCTTGATACTCGTCAAGCGTTGGGTTTGATAACCCACATAGCGCACTTCGAGATCATAAGTCCCCGGATCAATATTGCTAAAACTGTAATTGCCGTCAAAATCGGTTTCTGTGCCAGTGATCAGTACGCCATTTCTATACAAAACGACGTTCCCAAATAAAATAGGTTCGCCCGATTCCTGGTCTGTCACTTTGCCGGCAAGAGAAGTTTGTGCAACGGCGGAGGCTGTAATGATTAGCAGAAAGAACAAGAATAAAAGTCGAGTCATACGTTATTATTTTATAGCAAAGGGTAGGGAAAGATTTGCAATGTTAAAAAAATAAAGATTCATATCAAATAATTTTCTATTCAAAGCTGCCTGCTTTTATCCGACTTACCTGCCAATGGGCAAGGTAGATTGATCGAATTGCTTGTGTTACTTTGTTTATCGAAATTTGTTGCTGAAAGGAACAGAGATAAGATAGTCCTACAAAGGTAAGAACGAAGCTAAGAATCTCAGCGCTTCTTGCAAATCTATTTTTAGTACGCAAGATGACATAAATAGTTTTTGGCCACTGGCGCCTGGTTTCTGGGTACTTGAAATTGAAAGCTTTCTATTTTCATACCCAAAAACCTGCTATCTTTGGCGCAAAAACTGATAACGTTATGAGGTACCTTTTTTTACTCGCTGTAATTGTCACTTTGGCTGCCTGCCAGTCTGAAAAAATAACTTCCAAATACATTTTCGCCGACTTTTTTGTACGTTATCTTGAAACAGAACGACAATTGAAGGCGCACGCGGCTTTTTTTGAAGGGGATTCTTTAGAAACCGCCACTCCTATTATTTTTGAAACAAACGTTAAGCTCCAAAATTTTGAAATGAAACCCCGGCAAGTAGAAGAAGATAAGAGAATACGTTATGTTTTTAATGGAACCGGCGCTTATGACTCTACTTTTATATTCCAATACACTGATCAAAAGGGCCGAGATCAAGCATTTAAAATGAGTATGTCCCCTATTCGGGATTTTTCCGTGAAAGAAGGAGCAAGCCTTTCAAAAGGAATGGTCGTAACGTTGGATTGTGACCCTTTTAAAGCCAATGAGAGCTTGATTTTGCTGTTCACCAGTGAAAAAAACCAATCTGCAATGGCCGAGTTTCAGGGTCCCTTTGATTTGAAAGAGTTAGTTGTTCCGGCAGTTCAAATTGCGGAAGTACAGCCTGGCGTAAATTTTCTTTATCTGGTAAAAAAACAACAAACTATTGTCAAAGCCCCGAAAATGGAAACGACTTCCAGCATAGAATTTTATTCGAAGACGATTGAGGTACAAATTAATGAATAGGTTTAAAGAACCATTGGAGAATAAGGGAATATAAGGCGGAGAAGTTGGAATTGATTTTTAAAAAATTACCTTATCATCCTATCCCCCTATTACTCAAAAAAACTATCTTTGCGCGGTTTTTTATAAAAGCGGCAAGCTATAAGCCCCAAGCCGCAAGATTTCCCGCGTATTTCCTTGTAACTTGAGGCTTGCAGCCTGTAGCTAAAAAAAAAATGCCAAAAGATACTTCTCTTCGTTCCGTTCTGATCATAGGTAGCGGTCCTATTATTATTGGTCAAGCTTGCGAATTTGATTACTCTGGCTCTCAGGCTTCGCGCTCGCTGCGGGAAGAGGGCATCGAGGTGACACTCATCAATTCCAACCCTGCTACGATCATGACCGATCCGGTCACTGCGGATCATGTGTATTTGTTACCACTTACGGTTGACAGCATTGTGAAGGTTCTAGAAGAAAGACAAATCGATGCGGTATTGCCTACAATGGGCGGCCAAACTGCACTGAATCTTTGCGTAGAAGCTGACAAGCTGGGGATTTGGGAGAAGTATAATGTGCGCATGATCGGTGTAGATGTGGATGCGATTGAACTGACGGAGAATCGAGAAGCTTTTCGACAACACATGGTCAATCAAGGCTTGGGCGTAGCACCTTCTTTTATTGCCAATTCATTCCTGGAAGGAAAAGAAGCCGCGCAAAAGATTGGTTATCCGTTGGTTATCCGTCCATCTTATACGCTGGGTGGTACTGGCGGCGCCTTTGTGCATAAAGAAGAAGAATTCGATGCTGCGCTGCGCCGAGGTTTGAGTCTATCGCCCACCCACGAGGTGTTGGTAGAGAAAGCAGTGTTGGGCTGGAAAGAATTTGAATTGGAATTATTGCGCGATGCAGCGGATAATGTGGTGATTATCTGTACTGTCGAAAACCTCGACCCGATGGGGATTCACACAGGAGATAGTATCACCGTGGCTCCGGCGATGACCCTTTCGGATACGGCTTACCAGGAAATGCGCGATCAGGCTATCAAAGCCATGCGTTCGCTGGGTAATTTTTCTGGTGGCTGTAACATTCAGTTTGCACTTGATCCTGAGACAGAGAATCTGATTGTGATCGAAATCAACCCGCGCGTGTCGCGCTCTTCAGCATTGGCGAGCAAAGCAACAGGGTATCCGATTGCTAAAATCGCTGCCAAACTTGCCATTGGCTACCGTTTGGATGAATTGAAAAATCAGATTACAAAAACGACTTCTGCATATTTTGAACCAACGCTGGATTATGTGATTGTGAAAATGCCTCGTTGGAATTTTGATAAATTTTATGGCTCCGATCACCGACTTGGCTTGCAAATGAAATCGGTGGGCGAGGTGATGGCGATTGGTCGCAATTTTTTAGAAGCTTTGCAAAAGGCTTGCCAGAGCCTGGAAAATGGGCGAATGGGTTTAGGTGCCGACATGAAAGAATGGATCAGAACGTCTGATATTCTCGAAAGACTCGAATACGCTTCCGAAGATCGTATTTTCCGTGTGAAAGATGCGTTGCGCCTCGGTGTGCCGGAAACAACAATTCATAAACTAACCAAGATTGATCCCTGGTTCATCAAGCAAATCAAGCGCTTGGTGAAAATGGAAGAAAAACTTATGCGCTACAATGTGGCGGAGGATATTCCTGAAGATTTTTTCAGAGAACTCAAAGAAGTGGGCTACGCTGATGCGCAAATTGCATGGATTCTCAGATTGAAAGAAGAGGAAGTGACTAAACAGCGAAAGAAACTTGGCATTCGCCGTACCTACAAAATGGTGGACACCTGTGCCGCAGAATTTGAAGCAAAAACGCCTTATTTCTACTCGGCTTTTGATAAAGAAAACGAGAGCATCCCAAGCAATAAGAAAAAAGTCATTGTATTGGGTTCCGGCCCGAACCGTATCGGGCAGGGCATCGAATTTGACTACTGCTGTGTACATGGTTTGATTGCTGCAAAAGACGCTGGTTATGAATCGATTATGATTAATTGTAATCCTGAAACCGTTTCAACCGATTTTGATATTGCGGATAAATTATATTTCGAGCCGGTATTTTGGGAGCATTTGGAAGAAATCTTGGAGCTTGAAAAACCGGAAGGCGTTATTGTACAATTGGGTGGGCAGACAGCGCTCAAGCTGGCGCAGAAATTCCATGAAAATGGGATTAAGATTTTTGGCACAAGCTATGAAAATATGGACTTGGCGGAGGATCGAGGCGCGTTTTCAGATTTGCTGAAAGAATTGGAAATCCCTTACCCGGAATATGGCGTTTCTAATGATGCGGATGAAGCATTGCAAGTGGCTCGTGGTATCGGTTACCCAGTATTGGTGCGGCCTTCATACGTTTTAGGCGGTCAAAATATGCGGATTGTGATCAATGATGATGAATTGGAGCGCCACGTGCTGACCATTTTCAAACATATGCCCGATAATCGGGTGCTGATTGATCATTTCCTTGATCGCGCCAAAGAAGCAGAAATAGATGCTATTTGCGATGGGGAAGATGTGCACATCATGGGCATTATGGAGCATATCGAACCAGCGGGTGTTCACTCAGGAGATAGTTCAGCAGTATTGCCGACTTACAGCCTTTCGGTAGAAGCGGTGAGTACGATGGTAGAATACACCCATAAACTCGCTAAAGCACTGAATGTGAGAGGCTTAGTCAATGTGCAATTTGCGATCAAAGACGATAAGGTATATGTGATCGAAGCCAATCCACGCGCGTCGCGCACGACTCCGTTTATTGCGAAAGCATACAAAGTACCTTATTTGCAAATTGCAACTAAAATTATGCTCGGGACGCACAAGCTGAAAGATTTTGATATTAAGCCACAACCGAGCGGTTTTGCTATAAAAGTGCCCGTATTTTCTTTTGAGAAATTCCCGAATGTTGATAAAAATTTAGGGCCAGAAATGAAGTCCACAGGTGAAGCGATTTACTTCATCAAAGACCTTTCTGACCCTTACTTCCGGGAGTTGAATAATCAGCGGAATATGTACTTGACGAGGTAAGAGGGAGATCGGAATTCGGAAATGGAAAGTCGGATTTTAGTGAAAAAGAATTTGAATTTGTTACATTTCCAACTTCCGCTTTCCTAATTCCCATTTCTATAATCAATTGATTTTAAATCGAATATACTTGATTGTTTTACCTTCGGCAAGATGCTGCGTTTCATAATAGGTTTTTAATTCCAATTCCGGGAAAGGCAAAGCTTTGGCGTAAATATCGTCATCACAATAAAGCAATTCTGCATTCGCATCTGTGGCTAATGTTTCCAAAGTAAATTCGTACAAGTTGGATTCGTCCGTTTTCAGATGGACGATGCCCTCTTTTTTGAGTATTTTTCGATACTGATCGAGAAAAAAGGGAGACGTGAGGCGGCGATTGGACTTGCTATTGCGCAAAAAGGGATCAGGAAAAGTGATCCAGATTTCGCTAATTTCTTCCGGTGCAAAAAAGAAGGCAATCTGCTCGATGCGCGTGCGCAGGAAAGCCACATTTTCCAAACCCTTTTCCAATGCCGCATTTGCGCCCTTCCAAATACGCGCTCCCTTGATGTCCACCCCAATAAAATTGCGCTCTGGGTAGCGTTGCGCCAGCCCAAGGGTGTATTCGCCTCTGCCACAAGCCAATTCGAGGATGATCGGATGGTTATTTTTAAAATGTAACTCGCCCCATTTACCTTTTAAATCAATAGGTTCGCCGTTTGCACCACTTAACCCAGGATTCTCCGCATCAAAATTCTCATACACATGGGGGAAGGTCAACAAATCTGAAAATTTCTGTAGTTTATTTCTCCTGCCCATCTTTCCAAAAAAAATCGCTTACTCTTTTAAAATTACTTCTATTTTTTGGCTGTAAATATCGAAAGATATTAGATTATTATGCCTCCCTTCGGGAATTGTAATAAACAAATCCTCCGGTTTTAGGCAGCTTTTCAAGCGAGCTGCACAAGTGTAAGGCACAACCCAATCCTTCGTGCCTTGGAAAATATATATGGGGCATCT
>JANRME010000182.1:0-37437 GCA_033761835.1 Saprospiraceae bacterium | reverse complement strand
ATTTTTATCAGAAAATTTTTGCAAATTATGCAACAAGATTCGTGTACATTTGTTGCTGGTGTGACCAAATTGAATTCGAAATGCAACATAGCAAGCTTGTTTTATTGCTCAAAACCTTTGATTCCTCGGAGCTTCGGGCTTTTAAAGATTTTGTGGAATCGCCTTATTTTAATAAAAATGAGGATTTGATTCGATTGTATCATTACCTTAAACCGCTTGCCACCAAAGGTTTTCCGGCGGCTAAGATCGAACGAAAAGCGGTTTTTGCAGCGATATATCCCAATCAATCTTATGATGAGCGCCAGCTCAATTATTGCATAAGCTTATTGCTCAAGCTGGCTGAGCGTTTTATAGGGCTGCGGCGTTATGAACAGTCAGGAATTCTGCCAGAATATCAGCAATTATTTGCTTATGTGGAGCGTGATTTGGATAAAAATTATCAGTATATTTTTCAGCAAACGCTGGATAGGATTGAGGCTTCGCCTTATCGCAATACCGATTATTATTTTCAGCGTTATTTATTATCGGACGTAGCGGATGAGCATTTTGCCAAGCAGAATCTTCGGCGCTATGACCAGAATTTGCAGAATGCCAGTGATTTTTTGGATGTTTTTTTTATTGCAAAAAAATTACGCTATTTATGTAATATGCTCGATCAGCAAAAATTTATTACTGCTGATTATGAGTTAAATATGCTTGCTGAATTAAAAAAATATTTACAGAATAATAACCTTGACCATATTCCGGCTATTCATTTATATCATTTACTCTTGCTTACACTCACCGAAGCGGAGCCAGAAGAGTTTTTTCGCGCTTACACGCAGGATTTGCGGCAGTTTGCAGCACAATTTCCAATAGATGAGCAACGCGCTTTATATCATTTTGCCATCAATTTTTGTATTCATCGGATTCGGCTTGGCGCGAAAGAATTTACCCAGGATTTGATGAATTTATATCGAGAAGGTGTTGAAAATCAGGTACTTCTAGAAAAAGGACAAATTTCACCCTGGACGTATAAAAACATGGTGAAGCTTGGTCTCGGCCTCGGGCAGTACGATTGGGTGGAGGATTTTGTAAAGAAATATAGCGAAAAACTAGAGGAAGATAAACGAGCAGATGCTTATCATTTTAATCTGGCAGATTTATATTACCATCGAAAAAGTTATGGCGATGCATTGCAATATTTAAATCAGGTAGAATTTTCTGATATACATTACCATTTGGGTGCCAAGGCGATGCTGCTAAAAATTTATTACGAAACCGAGGAAAATGAGGCGCTCTTATCTTTGATTTCAGCGTTTAAAAACTTCTTGCGACGCAATAAAAATGTGCCAAAAGAAGTGAAAGAACCTTATCTGAATTTTGTGAATTTATTACATGAATTATATAAAAAGCCTGTTAATATAAAAAAACTCCAACAAAAAGTAAATGAAACCGCTATGCTTAGCGACCGAACTTGGCTTTTACAGCAATTAACTTCAATTTGAAAATCAGAAATGATTAATATAATATCGTTGGACAAAGACAATTTCTGATTTCATATTAAAGATCGGTCACATATTCCGAATCTGTTTTAATAATCGCACTCGCCAATTTTCGGGCTTCTTGCTTGGGGTTTTTCCACCAATTAACCGACCAAATGGGCTGATAAGCAAAGCCATGTTGTATCAATAATTCTTTTTGTTCGTCCTCCCAAATAAAATCGGTAGCAGGCGTGTCCGCGAAAAAACCGTTGGGTTGTAATACCATCCCCGGCTGGTGGCTGTTGACCGCTTCAATGAGTAAAGGCAAGCGCAACTGTGCTTCTTCTACGCCAATTTTGATTCTGTCTTGACCAAGATATGGATGCAAGGTAAGCTCAACTTCTTCCAAAAATGCCTGCTCAATAAATGTTTCTATACTTGGTTGCGCCCAGTTTTGCAAACGCTGCGCAATTGTTTGCTGAAGATTGGCATCAGCACTTTGCAAGGATTGATTGTAAGCCAGATAGTTGGCAAATAGGAATAACCCGGGTTGTTCAGGCGCATCTAACCAGGATTTAAGATTCGACTGTGGAACGGAATTTATAATGTATAACTCTTGCAAAGGACGCGTCATTAACAAACGGATGCTACAAGTAAATGTCGGGGCATTCAGCGCTTCAATACTCGTACCAAGATCGCCTTTGGCGTTGACGATGCCATAAGTGGCGGATACAATCAACACGTCAAAATGCTGCCCTCGCAATTCATCAATATGAAAAACTCCTAATCCGTTGCGCTCCAGTTGCTGAATTTTTTCTACACCGGGCGACCATTTCTGCTTGATTTTCAATAGATACGATGCGATTAAATCGCGCTGCGCCACCGTAAAACAGGCAATGCCTACCGTCGGAAAGGTTCTTTTTTCGGTTGGCTTGATGTCGTTGAGCAAATGAATAATGTGCTGTGCCTCTTCTTCATTGGTTCCAGTGTGCTCGTCGTAGCGCCCATCTAATTGTTCAAACGTGATTTTAAACTGACCAACCGCCGTCTCATCTATATTTTTGCTGTGAATGAGTTGTAACAAATTGCCAGGATTCCAACGATGACAAGTTTGTAATTTCATGGCGGGAATGCCTTGCGCTTTTGCCCAACCTAGCAGCACCGATTCATCTTTGGCAGGTAACTCGCTACAATTACCAAAAATCACTGCTTTTTTGGCCATTTGCAAAGGTTTCCAAATCTGTTCGACTTCTAAATATTGCGATTCATCAAACAATACATAGTCAAAATGTTGTGCTTTTAATGAGAGGATATTTTCAACCATATAGGGCGTAGCCAGCAGTATCGGATAAACGCTCGTCACTTCGTTCAAGCTTTTGATCAAGAGTTCTCGAAGCGATTTATCTTTGGCGAGTTCCTGGTTTTTCTTTCCGAATAGTAAATTGAAATGATCCCGATTATTTCGGCGCGAAGCCTTGAATGCTTCCTCGCGCGCGGATTGCCAGCGATAACTGATTTGGTTGGGCAATAATTTTTTCAATTGATGAAAACTCCTTACAAAGTCGGTGATAGCAGTATCGTCGGTTGGCAAGGAATCCTGGGCTGTTGCAGTAAGCACGTTATTCAAATACCAGCTTTCAAAAGCCTGTAGCCAATCGTTCGGTTTCACTTTTATCAAAGCCTGGATGAGTCGAGTCGCGTGGTCAGGCAGAGAGAGCCAGTTGCGCTGCCAATCGTAGAAATAATCGTAATCCCGCAGCGCCAGGCGCGTTGTTTCTATATGCTCGATGATTTCTTCGAGATATTTTTGACTTCTGGGAATGGTCAGCATCTTATTTTCAAAGGGCTGCGCGTACAATTTTGCCTCGTTCAATTCAGCCGCTAATAAATCCAATGCGTATTCTAATTCAGCAATTTGATCGTTTAAACCTAGATTTTCATTGGCATTTTTAGCATTTAATCTCGATAATTCCTCTTGCACCAAAGCGGGTAATCCATCGCGCCAATTGTACAATGCTTTTTCAAAAGAAGCCAGGTTTTGCAAGGCTTTTTGAATATTTTTCCCGTCGCTTGAAGCCGAAAACTGATAATCAAAATAGCGTTCTTTTTCAAAAGCTTTCACAAGCTCAAGATAAGCGCTCGCAACCTCATCTCTGGCTTCTAATACTGCTTTTACTTTGCCCGAAAAAACACCTCGCAACTTGAGTGCTCCTGCTGTAGTATGTTCAAAATCAGCACCATAACGACTCGAATAGTCTGCCATTTGATCTTTTAATCGCACTAATCGGGTAGAAAGCTCGCCATAATACCCTTCGTAATGATCGCTGAGGCGGTCGGTATAAGCATTGATTTTATTGATAAATCGGTGGTGTAGGCTCTCTGCTTTTTCAAGAAAAGCGTCCAATTGCCTGCTGATAAAATCCAAACTTTCTTCCTTGCCTTTTTTGGTAAAAATGCTTTCATGCAAATTACTGAGGGTGTGCCGCAACGTATTCACTTTTGCATACAAAGGAAAAGAAATGCGGATGCTATCTTGTAATTTTAAATATTCTTCATACGTAAATAAAAAATCTTGCGGATTTAATTGGCTGGATAACAATTCTTTACCTTCGATTCGATTGCTGCGCAAAAATTGCCCGACGATTTGCGTCCAATTGAATGGGCCGAATAAATTACTGCGCACAGCGCGATAACTTTTATCTAATTTGCTTTTGAGGCGCTTACTTTTGTCCAAAGTAGCCCGAAAATTGACTTCGTCGAATGCGGGCAAAGCCCCGTCGGCATTGGCGATGCTGCGCAATAAATCCAAGAGTACCGATTTATCGGTCATTTCATCTTGCAATAAAAAATTATAAGGTGTTAATCCCAACTGCGCTAAACGATTTTGAATTTGTCTTAAAGCACCCAGATTTTCTGATACGACCAAGCAGCGCTGCCCATTGGAAAGGGCGTTATTTATAGTTTGCACCAGCAAATGTGTTTTTCCAGTGCCAGCGGAACCCTCTACTATCGTTGTTTTTTGCGCAAAAATGCTTTGTAAGGCACTCGCCTGGTGCGCATCCAAAGACAGCAAGCCGAATTCGTGTCCCTCAAGTTTTTTTTCTTCACATAAAACCCAATCTTCGTTTGGCAAAACTGTGTCGGAGAGCATTTGTGGCGGAAACAAACCAATCGCGCCGCAGCGCTGGATGAGGCCATTGCTTTGCAATTCCGTTAGTTCGTTGGCAATAGGGCAAGGATTTATAAGCATTTCAGCCTCCTGAATAAGAATACCTAAGCGTTCAGAGAGGTCTTCGCAGCATCTTTCCAATGTTTTTGGTGTCATCACGCCATCGCGTATCGCTTTTGATAAAATAGCATCTACATCATGTTCGATATAATGATTTAATAATTTGGCGAGGTGTTTATTATAAGAAACCCTTCCTCCTTTGCGGTGCGACAAGACCCAAGTGCTGGTGGATGCAGGCGCTAACATTAAATCTAATTGCCATATAAATAAAGGTGCAGCTACCGTTATATCATCTTGTTTCCAAAGCAGAATAGGATAGCCAAAACCTAAAGTTGGTAAGCCTTTCGTGCGCTCATGGTTGCGTGAAGAAAAATAAAAATGTTGTAATATTTCTGTAATAGGATAATCCGGTTGCGCATTCGCTTGGAATTGCCCTTGCCCCAATAATTGTTCGACCCAACTGGAGGCAGAGGCTTCTGCATCGGGGTCAACTTTGGTCAAGTCAATTGCGTGGTTTTGTAATGGCAATATTTCCAGATATGTTTGATATGTGTTATTCGATAAAGTATCGTGCTTGCTCATGCCGTGCTAATTAAAAGTTGCTCATTATCAAGCGCTGATAATATTTTCTGTGTAATGATTGACTTCAAATATACTATTTCCTTTCACATTATTTGCAAACGGATATATTCTTTTCATAACAAGATAAATGCTAACTTACTTTCTTTAGTAAAATATGCTCGTGTTCTTCTCGCTATTTTTGTTAAAATTTGGGAAGGGGTTTTAAAAATCCTTGACTATTTTGTAGATTAAAGTTTGAAAACCAAATTTTGTAAAGTAGGATTGTGTTTAAGGTTTGTCAATGAATATTTCCTGAGATTGAACAAAATAAGCTATTACCAGCATGATACCATACATTGCCGTTATCGTGACCGATGCTCAACGACGTATACTTTGGGTAAACGAAGATTTTACTGAAATGACGGGTTATACTTTGAGTGAAGTGATAGGTAAAAAACCGAGTATTTTACAGGGCCCGAAGTCGGAGCCAGACGCCGTAAAGCGCATCCGCAAAGGCTTGGAAAGCCAAACATCGATTAAAGATACGATTACCAATTACCGGAAAAACGGGGAGGCGTATCCTTGTAAATTAGTTATCCATCCGATATACGATCCCGATCATAAATTGACCAATTTTATTGCTTTTGAAGTGGACGGACTGCAAGTAGAAGATGAAGAAAAACTCCCCATTATGCAAATCAAAGAAAAGTACAGCAGCAGCAGCCTCAAAGGAGTGGAGGAGTTAAAACTTTATTTTCGCCTGAAATCCTTGATAGAATCGGAAAAAATCTATTTGAATCCCAATCTTACACTGAAATCCGTAGCTGACCAGCTTTCTACTAATACCAAATACCTTTCGCAGGTGGTTAATCATCATGCCGGCACTCATTTTCAAAATTTTATTAATGCGTATCGAGTTGAAGATGTGAAGCAAAAAATCAACCAAGCAGCATTTCGCAACCTTACGTTGTTTGGTATCGCCTTGCAATGCGGATTTAAGAATAAATCTACTTTTTACAAAGTATTTAAAGAAATATGTGGCATCACGCCGCGCGATTTTCTGAAAAGTAATAAAAATGGACAAACCGCAGCTCAATCAAGGCTCAAGTAATTGTAATTTATAATTATCTTATTTTCAATAGGATACAAAATAGTTGAACGGTTTTATTCTGAAGATCCGAAGGACTTTCCGAAGGAGCCCTTCGTGATCTTTGAGGCATTTTATGTTATAAGTCCGTAGTACTCCCGCGGAGCATCGCTATGCGGAATTTTGTGAGGTTCTTAGTTTTTAGAATTCGTGGCTGTATTCTCGCTTACTTGCTCACCGTTGCGGTACAAATACTCGCTAGTGACTTGTCCATTTTCATCATAAGTACGAAAGTAGCCATCTCTCACACCATTTTTATATTCTGAAGTGTTAAGGAGTTTGCCAGTTTGGAGTTTATATTCCTCAAAAATGCCATCCAACTTACCATCCGTATAATTCGCTTTTTCTATTAGCCTTGCAAAGCGATATTTTGCCCAAGACCCATGCAGATTATTGTTTTGATAATGTGCTATCAATTCAATCTGCCCGAATTGATTCCCTTGAACAAAAATACCATTCAACTTACCGTTTTTGTAAGTAGCGATTTGCTGCGGAAAAAGTTTCTGAAGATGATATGTAATCCAAGTGCCCACTTTTTTACCAGATGCATCAAAAAAGCCCATTTCAATGGGATTCCCCAGTGAATCAAGCTTAATGGCGCGTTGCCAGTCGGTTTCCGGTACATCTTCTACGGTGTAATCGGCGATGTTAACATCTTGATAAGCCACATTCCCTGATCCGGGCGCTCCATTGCCTTGCTCCGATTTATTGCAAGCAGTCAGTAGCAACACCAATACACTCATATACAACAAATTTTTCATAGGATTATCCATTTTTGTTTGAGAAAATATCAAATTAAAAAACCTCGCAAATTTAGTTTTTATATCCATATCCTATAAAAGGAAACGTAGATTTTATCAACAGGAAATAGCTCAAAATGCTTAAAAATGATAAATTTACTGCCGACTTAGATGCAGCCAACAACCCAAAAACAGCAGTATGAAAGACAGGACTATTCTTCTGATCGTCTTGCTTATGATTATTGTTTACCTTGCCTTGCGCTATTTTCCGAAGGGGCGCGATCCCAATTTTAATGCTACTTTTATACAGTTGGATACTACTTCGCTCGCTTCCTTATTGATTACATCGCCCAATTCGACGGCAGAACTTTCGCTGCGACGAACGGAGGGACAATGGATTGCTTCCAATGGACAGGTACATATCAAAGCACCTGCGGATTTAATGAATCCATTATTAAGGACACTATATCATATCAAAACGCAATTCGTTGCTACACAATCGCCCAAAGACTGGTCAGAATACGGCGTGAGCGAAAATCTTGGCACACGCATTCGCATCTATGACGCTCACGGATTACGCGAGGATTTTGTGGTAGGTAAAATTCAAGTCACCCCTGCTGGGAAAACCCTTTCCTACGTGCGCTTCGCAGATGCTAACGAGGTATACGCAGTGGAAGGAACGCCAATGCAGAACCTGCAACTAAATTTTGACGCTTTTCGAAATAAAAACATTCTACAACTGAATAATATCAACAATATCCAGGAATTTTTGTACGAAACGCCCGATACGCTTTTGCAATTCCAGCGTACGGTGCAGGGCTGGATGCTGGGCGCTTCGCTGCTCGATTCTGCGCGGATGGAACGCTATCTTCAATCTTTACAAAGCCTGCGCGGAGAGACTTTTGCTGATGATTTCGATGAAGTAGAACAAGCCGAACAATTATTTATGACGCTCACTATTTTTGAGGACGAAGATGAAGAACAATTCGTGATCCATTGCTTCCGCGACAGCACCCGCCAAATGCCTTTTATTATTCATTCCAATCAAAACAGTGAAGCTTATTTTGCAAGCGATTCCGTGGGGCTTTATCGCATCGTTTTTAGAAATTTGTTGGATTTGGTAGCGGCGAGGAAGGATGGGAATTAATTAAATGGCTTTTTATCTTCCTGAGTTTTTCATATCAAACGCGAGATGAAATAACGTATGCGCAAAGCTTTATCATTCAGAATTCCTAAAACGGAACAGTCGTCTTTTCGGGTGCAAATAGACGAGGAGGCTTATTTTTATGACCGTTTGCATTATCACCCGGAGTGGCAGATCACTTGCATCCAAAAGGGTAGGGGCACGTTGTTTGTGGGCGATGGGATCAATCGTTTTCAGGAGGGCGATGTGTTTGTAATTGGCTCCAATGTGCCGCATTTGCTCAAGAGTGACGCGATTTATTATGAAGCGGATAGCCCCGGAATTTATGCGATTTCTTTATTTTTTGAATTGCATTCTTTTGGCAAGAGCTTTTTTGATATTCCTGAAATGCAAGAAATTCGGGAATTCTTGGAATTGACTTCGAGAGGTATCCGCGTTTTTGGTGAGGTGAAAATGAAACTTCAAGATTTGATACTGGAAATTCTAAAGCAAAATAGCTTTCAACGTTTTCAAAATCTGTTGACTACGCTTTATTTATTTTCCAAATGTAAAGAAATGGAATTTTTATCTAATTCCAGTTTCACCGAGGCGCAGCGTGAAGCAGATGGCGAACGCCTGAATAATGTGTTACAATTTTCTTTAGCAAATTATCAAAATAATATCATGTTGGAAGAAGCGGCCGCCGTGGCGAATCTGAGTGTTTCAGCGTTTTGTCGCTATTTCAAAGTGCATACCAGGAAGTCTTATCTCCAGTTCCTGAATGAATTACGCATTAGCGCTGCTTGTAAATTATTAAATGAACAGGAAGTAAATATCTCGCAGATTTGTTATGATGTAGGATATAATAATTTGTCTAATTTTAATCGGCATTTTAAAAAAGTAACGGGATTTACCCCTTCAGCGTATCAAAAGAAGTACGAGGTTAGAGGTGCGAAGTACGATAAAAGTATTTGATTTTGAATAATATAAGTGCCACACTTCGTACCTCGTACTTCCAACTTCTAAAACCGCTCTGGCTTAAATAATTTTATATCAACCGAAGGTTTTTGATTTTGTAATATTTCGGAAACAAGCTTGCCTGTTGCCGGGCCAAGACTCATGCCCATCATCGCGTGGCCGGTGGCGTACGTAAGATTGGAAAAACGCTCGGAACGCCCAATATAAGGCAATCCATCTGGCGTGCAAGGCCGAAAGCCGTGCCAAACTTTATTTAGTGGCGGCATTTCAGGATGTAATTCGGGATAATATTTTGGCACCGATTCTAAGATTCCCGCCAGACGTGCCTGATTAATTTTTGGAGATAAATTGCTGATTTCCAGCGTGCCACCAATGCGTAAATCATTACCCATAGGTGTAATAGCGACCCTTGCTTCGAGTAAAATAGTTGGATAAAATGGTTTAATATCAGGATTATTTAATGTAATGGAATACCCTTTGCCATCTTGCATCAAGAGCCGGATGCCCAATGTTTTTAATACTTTTGCCGACCAGGAGCCGGTAGCAATTATTACATGATTAGCATCAATTTTTTCATTATTATTTATAATGATTTTATTAATTTTTCCATTCGCAGTTTCAAATCCTGTTACCGTTTTTTGCGAAAGCAAGTTCACACCATTATGATATAAAGCGGTTTTTAATTGCGACATAAATTTATTAGAATAAAAATGCGCATCACCAGGGTAGAATACGCCGCCTTCCACATCTAATTTTATACCTGATTCTAATTGCTGTACTTCGCTCGTATTCAATACGTTAGCTTCTAATCCGAGATGGTGCGCTTTTTCGGCAACTTCTGCTTCCTCGTGTAATGTTTTTGGATTTTTACATAACATTAATAAACCCCGCGCTTCAAAATCAAAGTCAAAACCTTCGATTTGTGCGAAATTATGATATAATTCTTTACTCAAATTATTAAAATCCCGTAATATCGACATTGCATTCTGCACATTTTCCTTCGTGCACGAGCGATAAAATTGCCAGAGCCATTCTAATAATTCAAGATTCAATCGAGGCTTGATATAAAAAGGACTTTTTGAATTGAACATCCAGCGAATGCCTTGCGCGATCACGCCCGGCGCTGCCATTGGCATAAAATGACTCGGCACGATCATGCCCGCATTGCCATACGAACAGCCGTCTGATAGGTCACCTTTGTCGATGATCGTCACGTCAAAACCCGCTTGCCGCAAATACCAGGCAGAACAAAGCCCCACTACGCCGCCGCCGATAATATGTATTTTCATTTTTTGGTAGAGAGTATAAAGTAGAGGGTAGAGGGATGGAAAGAATTTCGCCCTTATTCCATCTACCATTGTCTAATTAAATCACTTGAAAACCAAACGCATACGGATCATCTTCATCGTCGATTATAATATTATTATAACCTGTAATCTTTGCCCAACCTTCAATACTTGGAATGATCGCAGGGAAATCGCCGCAAGTTGTCTCCGCTTCTACGCGCCCAATAAATTGGCTGCCGATGATGCTTTCATGCACAAATTCGTCGCCTACCTTGAGCTTGCTCTTGGCAAACCATTGGGCCATCCTTGCAGAAGTGCCTGTGCCACAAGGAGATCGATCGATTGCTTTATCGCCATAAAAAACTGCGTTGCGCGCGTGCGCCTTCTCTGACAAGGGTTTTCCGGTCCAGAGTAAATGGCTCAAGCCTTTTATTTTTTCATCGGTTGGATGCTGAAATTCGTATTTTTCATTCAATCGTTGCCGACAAATCGGGCTCCAGCGAATCAAATCACCCGCGGTATAATATTCAATACCTTTAAAATTTTTCTGAGGATCAACAATCGCATAAAAATTGCCACCATAAGCCACATCCACAGTAATGACGCCGAGATCAGGGCATTCGACTTCCAGATTTTCTTTATATAAAAAGGAAGGAATATTAGTCAATCGCACCGATTTTACTTTGTTATTTACTTGTTGGTAAATAACTTTTACCAAACCGGCAGGCGTTTCCAATCTTAGTTCACCAGGGATTTTGGGCTGCACCAAACCTTCTTCAATCATGATGGTCACCGTGCCAATCGTGCCGTGCCCGCACATCGGGAGGCAGCCGCTGGTTTCAATAAATAAAATCCCGATATCATTCGCAGGGTCGCTCGGCGGATATAAAATACTACCCGACATCATGTCATGGCCGCGTGGCTCAAACATTAAACCCTTCCGAATCCAATCATGATGTTTTAAAAAATCGAGTCTTTTCTCACCCATATTCGCGCCATTCAGCAGCGGCCCACCGCCAGCCACCAGCCGCACCGGGTTTCCACAGGTATGTGCATCTACACAGAAAAAGGTTTCTTTCATAAAAATAATGTAACAATATGCTAATTTGCTAATGTGATAATGTGCCGATTTGCTAATGCGCTGCGTATTCAGCCATTGCGTTTTGCTGTTCCGATAATTTTAGATAATATTTTTTGAATTATATTCACTTTTTGTAATAAAATTTCGCAATTATGATAATGCGATTTCAAGATTTAAATATTCCGGCAATTCCGGGCGGACTGCTAAACCTTCTTCCAGAATTTTGATCACGCGTTCCCGATCAGCGCCCATCAAAGGTTGGCGTGGGGCACGTACAAATTCAGTACCCAGTCCCGTCATTACTTCGGCTAATTTAATATTTTGTACCAATTGAGGATGAATATCCAATTCCAAAATCGGCAAAAACCAACGGTGAATGGCAAGTGCTTCCTCTATTCTGCCTGCTTTCGCCAAGCGATAAATCGCTACGGTTTCGCGTGGAAATGCAGCAACTAAACCTGCTACCCAGCCATCTGCGCCCATTAGCAAACACTCCAATGCCAATGTGTCCACCCCACAAAGAATTTTCAAGCGTTCGCCAAAGCGATTGATGATGCGCGTGACATTCGACACATCGCGGGTACTTTCTTTTACTGCTTGAATATTATCATATTTCAATAATTCTTCAAACATATCAAGCTTTACCTCAATCTTATAATCCACCGGATTATTATATATTAAAATAGGCAAATCTGTTTCGGAAGCGACTGCTTTGAAAAATTCGGTTGTTTCGTGGTCGGTCGGTTTGTACATCATGGGCGGCAGCAGCATCAAGCCCTGTGCGCCATTCTCTTGCGCCAGATGTGCCAATTTTATTGCGTTCTTGGTCGCGCCTTCAGCGATATTGACCAATACTGGAATTTTACCTTGCACGAAATCCAGCGTATTTTGCAATAAGTCGATTCGTTCTTCATGTGTGATCGTACTCGACTCGCCCAAAGAGCCACCGAGGATTAATCCGTCAATACCAGCATCGAGTTGTGCCTGAATATTTTTATTAAAAGTAGGGAAGTCCAGCGCGCCATCCGCATTGAATTTAGTGGTAATCGCAGGATAAACGCCTTGCCATTGAACAGTCATAATTATTTATTTTACGTGAAAAACTTGCACAAAGTTAAAGTATTTAAAAAAGCAAAGCTTTTACAAAATTATTGAAAACTGATACGATTTTGCTCTTTTTTGGAGCGGATAATCCAGAATGATGCGAATTTTTTATAAAAACGTGCGTACATACTTATTCAAGTGAGAATTTATTACCTTTAAATAAAGATAAAAATCGCCAATGAGCAAAGGCATTATTAAACGAGACATCCATAAATTAAAAGAAAATCATGCTGCCGCGTGGGAAGATACTTTAGTGGTGGAAGAACCCTTGGAAATCAAGATTGCCTACGGCAAAGGCGCAGAGCGCAAACAAAAGAGCCTGGCGGTGACCATGCGCACGCCCGGCGACGATTTTGATTTGGCGATGGGTTTTTTGTTTACAGAAGGGATTATCCTTTCTGCAAAAGACGTGCTGCAAATGCGCTACCTGGCGGAGCAATTGGACGAAGCATCGCAAGAAAATGTAGTATTAGTTGATTTGCAAACTGATATAGATTTTGATTTTGAGAAATTGAATCGACATTTTTATACCTCGTCGAGTTGTGGCATCTGCGGCAAAGCCTCGATTGATATGGTGCAGACGACTTGCCATTATTTATTGCCGAAAAGCGAACCCAGGATTTCGGCTGATTTGCTTTTTTCGCTTCCGCAAAAATTGAATCAAGAGCAGACTTTATTTGCCCAAACCGGCGGCATTCACGCGGCGGCTTTATTCGATACAAATGGGAATTTGCAGTTACTCCGCGAAGATGTGGGCCGGCATAATGCGCTGGATAAGTTGATTGGCGCGGCTTTGAAGCAAAATCAAATACCTTTATCAAATGCGATCATATTGGTGAGTGGTCGGGCAGGATTTGAGTTGGTGCAAAAGTCAATCATGGCGGGCGTACCGATCCTTGTGGCGGTCGGTGCAGCTTCGAGTCTGGCGGTGGAATTGGCGGAGGAGCATGGGATGACGTTGGTAGGTTTTTTGCGAGAACAAAAGGGCAACGTTTATTGTGGAATGGAGAGACTTTTAACCACCTTAGTCACCTAAGAACACCAAAGTTTTAGCTGTGACTTTTTGCAATACTTGCGTCTCAAAAATATAATTTACGCAAGAGATTTTATTATGAAAACTTCAAAAACGGAAATTAACCATCTTATTTATCAGATTGTAGGTTGCGCCATAGAGGTTCATCGGCATCTTGGCCCTGGGCTTTTAGAAAAAGTATACGAAAAATGTTTGAAGTATGAACTGGAATCTAAAGGCTTAAAGGTGATGCAACAACAGGCAATTCCCTTTGAATACAAAGGAGTTATGATTGATGCGGATTTGCGTTATGATTTATTAATTGAAGATTCGATAGTTGTGGAAATTAAAGCAGTTGAAATAATGCACCCGATTTTTGATGCTCAGTTATTAACTTATTTAAAATTGCTTGAAAAGCCGAAGGACTTATTGATAAACTTTAATTGTACAAATTTAGTGAAGGAGGGACAAAAAACAATGGTAACCCAGCTTTATGCCGAACTACCAGAATAACCTAATGTGTCCTTTTGTGCCTTAGGTGGTAAAAGAATGCGACTGTTGTGGCAACAGCCATTTGGTTTGCATGGTCGCCAATTCTTTGTCATCCGAAGCTCTACTCAAACGATGTAAAAAGGATTGATTATCAATTTTTTGCAATTCGGATTTGATGATTTCTTTCCATAAGCCTTCCAGATGAAATATTATATCCAATTCGCTCAGATAACCATATTGTAATACTTGATCTTCTACTGCTTCCAACATCCATTGTATATATAAGGTATTATTAAGATGCATATTAAAGTCAAGATCATGCCAATTCACTTCATATTTTTTACTACGATCAATATGCTCGAATTTCGGCAGGCGGTCGGAAGGGCGGGGCAGGCATTCATTTTCGGGTGGGATATATTGCTGATATCGCATAATAAAATCAGGGATGCGCGTCATTCGGCGCGTATTGGTGTCCATCAGCAGCCAGGTGGAGGAAGAATAAGCGAGGAGTTCACCGTTTGCATCAAAAACCTTATAATCTCGATGCGTAAGCACTTTCTCAAAACCAGCAGGATAAGTTTGAATCAGGATTTTTTCGTTCAAATTGGGCAATCGGTTGATCCTCAAATACAAACGCATGAGCACCCAGGAGATGCCATGCGGTTCTAAATCCCACACGGAGAGCTTGAGTTTCAGCACATTTTGCATCGCCGCTTCTTGCATCAGGCGGATGAGTGTAATGGGCGTGGCTTTTTTGCGATTGTCAACCTCGTAAGTGCGGATGGTGAAATGTTCTTCGTAGCCAAGCTTCATGAATTCAGGCGTTTTGGCAAAAATACTCAGTTTATAACAGTTCGACGCAATTTTATACCTACAACGATTAGCCAGACCAACCAAAGCGTGCTACCCAAGAATCCTGCCCATTCTATTTGCGGAAAATCCGTTATTACTGTTGCAAGTAATTCGCCCTGTGCCAGCAGGTAAATCCCGGAAGCAATATAGCCGAGCCAATGAATCCAAGTTGCCATGATTTTTAATTTTGCAAAAGCATAGGAAATCAAGACTGTCCAAAGGATGGTGAACAACTGCCCAAGATGTTCGCCGAGCAGCACGCCGCCAAATTGATGAAATGTCTGAAAAGCAACAGTGGCGGCTGTTTTGGTGGCTTCATCAGGTGCATTGACAAAGGTATTGGCTAAAGCAGGAACAACAAAAGTCCAGCGTAGCAAGCCTATCATTTGTACGATCAATCCGATTATGCCGAGTTGGGTAGCCCATTTTACGAAAGCAATTTTCCCTTCCAGTTTTTGACCTAGCAAAGTGTAAGCAGGTATCAAGGGTAGCCCGACCATCGCAAACAGCCACCACACCGCGATAATCGAAGCGCCTCCCGCGTGGAAACGGGTAAGCACTTCGGCGGCATCTTGCCTTAAAATATCAGGGTAGTCAAAAATGATGGTCAATATCGTATAGGGAATGAAGAGCAACACTGCCCCGGCGATGAACAGGATGCCGATTGTTTTTTCGGTTTTGAATGACATTTTTATTTAATTTTTGGAAAAGAAAGAATAGCTGATACCCGGAGTTGGGTTCAGATAAGTAGGACGATCCTTTGCCATTAACACCGCTGCGCCGATGCGCACATTCAAACCTTTCCAAATCATCCAGCGAAAACCGGCTTCGAGCATTGCTGCATTTTCATCTTTATATTCGCGGTCAAATCCACGCAAGTACGAAGCAGAGGCATAAAACGAAGATGGATTTTCTTTTTTGCCAATTGGTAAAAACCACAGACTCAAGCCAGTGCGTAGGAAAGAGGTCGTCAAGCCCTTGTCATTCTCATCTTGCGAAATAATGGTCGGATAATAACCGGCGTGTACAGAAACGGATTTGTAGCGATATTCCAAACCCACCGAAGGATTGCGGAAGCCATTGATACTGAATTCGTGTTTGGAGAATTTACTTTGCGCCATTGCTTGCGCAGAAAGGAATAACAAGCTGATAAAAAGTAACTTTTGCATTGTATTTAATTTAAAATGAATTGAAAAATTGTTTTTACAATGCAAAGATGCAGGCGATGCGGTGTCAATCTACTGGACAAATGTCTATAAATGAAATAGGCTAATAGGATTATAAGCGCATATTTTTGCGGATGCGGCTCAAGTGGCGCGGGGTAATCCCGAGGGTAGAAGCCAGGTATTGTAGCGGAATATCTTGCAGGAGGTGGGGTTCTTCGCGCAAGATTTTTTCGTAGCGTTGTTCAGCATTCAGGGTAATGAGGTCAAAGCGGCTATTATCAATACAAACAATCTGATATTCAAGGAGATTGATATAAAATTGTTGAAATTTTTCCATGCGGGTGCATAGTTCTTTTAACGCATTTTTGTGGATAAGCCACAATTGGCTATCGGTGATCGCTCGAATCGTTTCACGCGAAGGGACATCGCGCAGGAAACTCAGCAAGGAGGCTACAAAACCGCCTTTGCCGGTCACATAGGTTGTGATCTCATCGCCATCCAAATTAAAAAAATATTGAAAAACCCCGCTTTCAATAAAGCCGAGGTATTGGTTACGCTGCCCTTCCTCTACAAAATATGCACCTTTCTCATATACTTGGGGCTTGAAAAAATACAGCAGGTCTTTCTGCTCGGAGGCAAGAAAGCCATTTTGGGCGAAAAAGCGTTGTAGCGACTCTGATTGCATGATTTGAAAATCTTTTCACAAAAAAACAAAATCTTTTTTCAAAAACACTTTTGTAATTGTACAAAAAACCTATACCTTTGCAATCGCTTTTTGAAAAGGCAGCATTTTTTATTGTTTGAAATACGAAAAGTTTAATCAAGATAATATATGCCTACTATTAATCAGTTAGTGCGCAAAGGAAGAGAAAAGGTGATTACCAAGAGTAAGTCGCGTGCACTTGATGCTTGCCCGCAGAAGCGTGGCGTATGCACTCGTGTATATACAACAACGCCTAAGAAACCGAACTCTGCATTGCGCAAAGTGGCAAAAGTACGTTTGACGAATCAAATTGAAGTAATCGCTTATATTCCAGGAGAAGGACATAATTTACAAGAACACTCAATTGTATTGGTGCGCGGTGGTCGTGTAAAGGATTTGCCGGGTGTGCGCTATACGATTGTGCGGGGCGCATTGGATACGCAGGGTGTAAACAACCGCAAGAAGAGTCGTTCTCAATATGGTACGAAGCGTCCTAAATCTTAAAATAATTGTGTTGTAGTGTTAAGGCGTTATAGTGTTAATGTCCCTCACGACTCAAACACCAGAACACCAAAACACCAAAATACCATAACACGATAAAAAATGAGGAAAAGAAAACCAAAAGCGAGGATATTATTGCCAGACCCAAGATATGGTGACCCAATGGTGACGCAGTTTGTCAATAATATGATGTGGCAAGGCAAGAAGGGTACGGCATTCACTGTATTCTACGAGGCAATGGATTTGGTAAAGGATAGAACCAAGCAGGACGAGCACGGCCTTTGGAAAAAGGCTTTGAATAATGTGATGCCTCAGGTAGAAGTGCGCAGCCGTCGTATTGGCGGTGCTACTTTCCAGATTCCAACTGAAATTCGCGCCAAGCGCAAGGTATCTATTGGCATGAAATGGTTGATTCGTTTCGCTCGTGAGCGCAGTGGCAAGGGCATGGCGGATCGCCTGGCTGCTGAAATCATTGCAGCAAGTAAAGGAGAAGGTTCAGCAGTAAAGCGTAAAGAAGATATGCACAAAATGGCAGAAGCTAACCGTGCATTCGCGCACTTTAAAGCATAAGACCGCATAGGTGATTTAGACAAATAGGGCATAACAGAGGAGATTCGATTAGACTTCTACAAAAGTCTTTCGTCTAATGATCTAAGGTCTTAATCAAATTTAAAAACAACACATAAGTAATAGTCTCATGGCTAAGGACTTAAGATTTACAAGAAATATTGGAATTACAGCGCATATTGATGCTGGGAAAACCACCACCACCGAACGTATTCTGTATTATACTGGGGTGTCTCACAAGATTGGTGAAGTACACGATGGTGCAGCTACGATGGACTGGATGGAGCAGGAACAAGAGCGTGGTATTACAATTACTTCGGCTGCTACCAAGTGTAATTGGGAAATAGAAGGTCAGAAATACGATTTTAACATCATCGATACGCCGGGTCACGTGGATTTTACCGTAGAGGTAAACCGCTCTTTGCGTGTATTGGATGGTTTGGTATTCTTGTTCAGTTCGGTGGATGGCGTTGAGCCACAATCTGAGACTAACTGGCGTTTAGCAGATGGTTACAAAGTGCCTCGCATCGCTTTCGTAAATAAAATGGATCGCTCGGGCGCGGATTACTTTCAGGTTGTAAAAGACATGAAGGTAAAGCTGGGCGCGAATGCGATTGCATTGCAAGTGCCGATTGGTGCAGAAGAGACTTTCAAGGGGGTTGTAGATCTGGTTATGAATCAAGCAATTGTCTGGAATGACCAAGATATGGGTATGACCTATGAAGTTATCCCAATGCCTGCTGATTTGGTAGATCAAGTGGCAGAACTGCGCGAGCAATTGATCGAAGCAATCGCCGAGTACGATGATACTTTGATGGAAAAGTTCTTTGATGATCCAGATTCCATCACGGTTTCAGAAATTCGCAATGCCATTCGCAAGGCAACGATTGATATGAAAATCACACCGGTGCTTTGTGGCTCGGCCTTCAAAAATAAAGGCGTACAAGCTTGCTTGGATGCGGTTTGTTACTATCTGCCTGCGCCAATTGACATTGAAGCGGTAAAAGGTACTGATCCGAACACGGAAAAAGAAATTATGCGTCGCCCGACGGTAGAAGATCCGTTTGCAGCTTTGGCGTTCAAGATTGCCACGGACCCATTTGTTGGTCGTTTGTGCTTCATTCGTGTTTATTCTGGCGCTTTGGATGCTGGTTCTTATGTCTTGAATGCGCGTACAGATAATAAAGAGCGTATTTCGCGTTTGTATCAAATGCACGCCAATAAACAGAACCCTATTGATCGGGTAGAAGCGGGCGACATCGCAGCTGCAGTTGGGTTTAAAGATATTCGAACGGGTGATACTTTGTGTGACCTTAACCACCCGATCGTACTCGAAAGTATGGTTTTCCCTGAGCCGGTAATTGGTTTGGCGATTGAACCGAAAACTCAGAAAGATTTAGATAAACTGGGTAACGCCTTAGCAAAATTGGCTGAAGAAGACCCGACCTTCCGTGTACAATATAATGAAGATACGAATCAAACGGTCATCAGTGGTATGGGGGAATTGCACCTGGAAATTATTGTAGATCGTCTGCGTCGTGAATTCAAAGTAGAATGTAATCAAGGTGCGCCGCAAGTAAATTACAAAGAAGCATTGACCAAAAAGGTTGCTCATCGCGAACGCTTGAAAAAGCAGACAGGTGGTGCTGGTTTGTTTGCAGATATGGAATTCGAACTTGGGCCTCCTGATCAGGAGTTCCTTGATAGCGAAGAATTTAAGAGTGGTAAGCGGAAATTGCAGTTTGTTTGGGGTATCGTCGGAGGTGCGATTGATAAAAACTATCAAAAACCGATCTTCGATGGCTTCAACGCTATGATGAGCAATGGCATTCTAGCCGGATACCAAATAGATGCAATGAAAGTGAGAGTTTACGATGGTTCTATGCACGCGGTTGACTCTAAGCCAATTGCATTTGAATTGTGCGCGAAAGAAGGTTTTAGAGTGGCTGCTAAACAGTGTAATCCAGTGTTGATGGAGCCAATTATGAAGTTGGAAGTAATTACACCAGAAGAATACGTTGGTCCTGTAATTGGTGACTTGAACCGTCGGCGCGGGTTGCCGAAAGGACAAGAAGGTCGCCCAGGCGGTGCGGTTGCGATTCAAGCTGATGTGCCATTGGCAGAGATGTTTGGTTATGTAACACAGTTGCGTACCATTACTTCTGGCCGTGCAAGTTCTGTGATGGAATTCTCACACTATGCACCGGCTCCGGCTAATATTGCAAACGAAGTGATTGAAAAATCAAAAGGTACAGTAAAGGTTTAAACGTTGAAAAGCTGAGGAGTTTAGGAGTTTTCAGCAAAGGCTAAACTTCTAAACTCCTAAACATAAAACTTTAATAAAAGGCATGAATCAGAAAATCAGAATCAAACTCCGTTCTTATGACCATAATTTGGTAGATAAATCAACGGAGAAAATAGTGAAAACAGTACGCAATAGTGGTGCTGTTGTAACTGGCCCGATTCCGCTGCCCACTGAGAAGAAAGTGTTTACGGTGCTCCGTTCTCCGCACGTCAACAAAAAATCTCGGGAGCAGTTCCAGTTGCGTACCCATATGCGCCTCATTGAGATTTATACGCCCACCCAGAAGACAGTAGATGCCCTGTCCAAACTGGAGCTACCGAGTGGCGTGGATATTCAAGTGAAGTTGACCTAATTGTTTGGCTAACAGATTTTTGGGTTTCTGATTTTATCTTTCTTTTTGGAAAGAGATGTCCCTTTCGCCTTTAATGGAAGGAGTGTCTTTGAAAAGAGTTTGTAGAATTGGTAATCCAAGATTTCAAAATATAAAACGGATGAACGGATTAATTGGCAAAAAAGTTGGTATGACCAGCATTTACGATGATAAAGGTCGTAATGTTGCCTGCACCGTGATCGAAGCGGGACCATGTGTGGTTACTCAGGTGAAAACCGAAGAAAACGATGGTTATTCCGCGCTTCAATTGGGATTTGGTGATGCAAAAGCCAAAAACACACCCAGACCTCTCCAGGGGCATTTTAAGCAAGCGGGCACTGGCCCAAAAAGAAAAGTAGCAGAGTTCAGAGATTTTGATGTAGTAAACAAGGCTCTGGGCGACGTAGTGAAAGTGGATGAAGTTTTTGCGGAAGGCGATGTAGTACACGCTGTGGGTACTTCCAAAGGTAAAGGCTTCCAGGGTGTTGTAAAACGTCATGGTTTTAGCGGTGTTGGTATGCAAACGCACGGTCAACACAATCGCGGTCGCGCACCCGGATCTATCGGCGCATCTTCTTTCCCATCCAAAGTAGTGAAAGGTTTGCGAATGGGGGGGCGTGACGGAGGATCGCAAATAAAAGTTAGAAACCTTCAGATCGTGAAAATATTGCCAGAACGCAATTTGCTTCTGGTCAAAGGTGCAGTTCCTGGTCATAACGGAGCGATTGTGATTTTGGAGAAAAAGCCAAAACGCTAATATTAACAGGTTCAAATTAATTTGAACTTAAATTAGGATATAAAATGAAAGTCGAAGTTTTCAATATCCAGGGAGAAAAAACCGGCAGAACGGTGGAATTACCGGATGACATTTTCGGCATTGAACCGAACGAGCATTCGGTTTACCTTTCGGTGAAGCAATATCTGGCGAATCAGCGTCAAGGTACACATAAGTCAAAGGAGCGCAGCGAAATTACAGGCTCTACCAGGAAATTGCATCGCCAGAAAGGTACAGGTGGATCGCGTAAAGGCGATATTAAAAACCCTTTGTATCATGGTGGTGGTCGTGTTTTCGGACCTAAACCACGCGATTATAGCCAGAAGTTAAATAAGAAAGTGAAAGCGTTGGCAAGAAAATCGGCGTTGGCGAGCAAAGCCCAAAACGAAAGCATTGTGGTGGTCGAAGATTTCTCTTTCGATGCACCTAAGACCAAAAAATACGTTGATATTTTGAGATGCTTGAAATTGGAAGGGAAAAAGACTTTGTTTGTAACACCAGATCATGAGAAAGAGGTGTTGTTGTCGGTGCGCAATCTTCCAAAAGCAGCAATTACTCGTGCCAGCGATTTGAATACGTACCAGATTTTACACGCAAATACGCTGATTTTGTCGGAAGGCTCGATAGAAAAAATTAAGGAAACTTTTGCATAAGCAAAGCCAATAGATGAACAATGGCAAAGACAATTCTCATACGACCCATTATCACAGAAAAAGCGGATCAACTGTCTGAAAAGCTTCAGCAATATAGCTTTGTTGTAGATAGGAAGGCAAATAAAATTGAGATCAAAAAGGCGGTGGAAGGCAGATACAATGTCAATGTGGAATCTGTCAACACATTAGTAATGCCGGCAAAACTAAAAAGCCGTATGACCAAAACCGGTATCTTGCGCGGACGGAAACCGGCTTTCAAAAAAGCAATCGTGACGTTGATAGAAGGGGAAGAAATTGACTTCTTTGGTGATATTTAATGGGAAGTCAGGCATACAGATGTCAGAGGTCAGACTTTTGACTTCAGTAAATTGATTTAGAAACTGAAATTTTACTGAAATGGCAGTTAAAAAATATAATCCGATCACAGCAGGTACCCGATTCAGAATCGGCAATGCGTTTACGGAAGTTACGACTGATACTCCGGAAAAGAGCCTGTTATCGCCGATCAAGAAAACTGGCGGACGAAATAGTAGCGGCCATCGCACTATGCGCCAGCGTGGCGGTGGACACAAGCGTCGGTATCGGGTGATTGATTTCAAACGCAATAAAGATGGTATTCCAGCAACGGTGAAGACGATTGAATATGACCCTAACCGTACTGCATACATTGCGCTTTTGGAATATCAAGATGGCGAAAAACGCTACATCATTGCACCGAATGGATTGCAAGTAGGGGCTACTGTGATGTCGGGCGATGGTGCTACACCAACGGTGGGAAATGCACTTTTCTTGCGAGATGTGCCGCTGGGGGCTGAGATTTTTGCTATCGAAATGCAGCCAGGCAAAGGCGCAGCATTGGTGCGTAGCGCTGGGGTTTCGGCGATTTTGACTGGACGTGAAGGCAAATACGCGGTTGTGAAATTGCCTTCGGGTGAGGTGCGTCGTATCCTCTTAACCTGCAAGGCGACGATGGGAACTTCTTCCAATCCTGATCACGGTTTGCAATCTTTGGGTAAAGCTGGTAGAAAGCGCTGGTTGGGCAAGCGCCCACGCGTAAGAGGGGTAGCGATGAACCCAGTGGATCACCCGATGGGTGGTGGTGAAGGTAGAGCATCTGGCGGGCACCCGGTATCGCGTACAGGTATTTTTGCAAAAGGTCAGAAGACGCGCAATAATAAGAAGCATTCTACGAAGCTAATTATTTCAAAACGCAAGTCTAATCAGGCTTAATTTTATAAAATCTTGCAAAACCATAATTAAACAATGGCAAGATCAATCAAAAAAGGACCATACGTGTTCTATAAGTTGCTGGCGAAAGTGCAGAAGGCAAAGGAATCCAACAAGAAAAGTGTGATCAAAACCTGGTCGCGTGCCTCGATGATTATCCCCGATATGGTGGGTGAAACCATCGCAGTACACAATGGCAAGACCTTTGTACCAGTGTTTGTTACCGAAAACATGGTAGGACACAAGCTAGGCGAATTTGCACCTACGCGCAACTTTAAAGGACACTCTGGTAACAGAAAGAAGTAAACGATTGACAATTGTCAATTGATAATTGAAGTAATAAAATTATCAATTCCGGTTGCTTGCCACTTTATTCTCGCAAAGGGATCAAAAACGGCAGTAACTTCAATTGAACGATAAATGGAAGCAGTAGCTAAACTAAAAAATTGTCCGCTGTCGGCACGCAAAATGCGCTTGGTGGTTGACCTTATTCGCGGTAAGCGGGTAGCTGATGCGTTGGATATCCTTCGTTACAGCAAGCAAGAAGCATCAATTTGGCTGGAAAAGGTAGTCCTTTCTGCCATCGCTAATTGGGAATACAAACTCAATGGTGCGGAAAGTGCCGATGACTATGATTTGGTTATCAAAACTGCTTTTTCTGACGAAGCGGGTATGTTGAAGCGTTTTCGCCCGGCACCGCACGGTAGAGCGCATCGCATCAGAAAGCGCAGCAATCACGTAACAATTATTGTAGAAAATACCGTTCCACTTTCATCAGAAGAAGTAGAGGAAGAGATAGAAGAAGCAGTAGAAACTTCTGGTGAAGAATAAATTCAGCAAATACTAATTATCCATCAATATGGGTCAAAAGACAAATCCAATAGGCAATCGCTTAGGCATTATCCGAGGCTGGGACTCCAACTGGTTTGGCGGAAAGTCGCGGGATTATGCACAAAAAGTGGTGGAAGACGAGAATATTCGTACCTATCTGAATGCGCGTATTCAAAAAGGCGGCATTGCTCGCATTGTGATCGAACGCACCTTGAAGCGCATTACGATTACAATGCACACTTCGCGCCCCGGTATCATTATCGGTAAGGGCGGCCAAGAAGTAGATCGCATTCGGGAAGAGTTGAAAAAACTTACCGGTAAAGATGTTCAGATCAATATCATTGAAATCCGTAAGCCAGAATTGGATGCCAATATCGTTGGCGAAACCATTGCAAAACAACTCGAAGCCCGTATTAACTATCGTCGTGCGATTAAAATGGCGATTCAATCTACGATTCGTGCAGGCGCTGAAGGCATCAAGGTACGTATCTCGGGCCGTTTGGCAGGTTCGGATATGGCGCGTACTGAAGAATACAAAGAGGGTAGAACCCCGTTGCATACTTTTCGTGCTGATATTGATTATGCTTTGAAAGAAGCGCAAACTGTTTATGGTAAAATCGGTATTAAAGTATGGCTTTGTAAAGGCGAAGTATTGGGCAAGCGCGATCTTTCGCCAAATGTAGGTGTGGCCAAGAAAGAAGGCGGATCTGGTGGTGGCGATCGCGATAGAGGAGGAGATAGGAGACGTGGCGGTGGTCGCGGTGAAGGTGGTGGCGATCGTGGAGGCGACAGAGGAGGAGATAGAAGACGTGGAGGCGGTCGTGGTGAAGGCGGTGGCGACAGAAATCGTGGTGGCAACAGTGGTGGAGGGGATAGAAATCGCGGTGGCGGTGGTGGTGGAAGAAATCAAAAAAGAAGGTAGAATAATTCAAAAAAAGGCCTTACCTTTGCCAAGCTTTTTTGGAAGGTATCCCGCACACACGGGAAAGGCTATCTTTCACGGTTAAATTAAGGAAAAATGTTACAGCCGAAACGGACTAAATACCGCAAACAGCAAAAAGGCAGAAACAGAGGCATCGCCCAAAGGGGCAGCACGGTGGCTTTCGGTACCTTCGGTCTCAAGGCAATCACAGCCGGTCGTGTGACCAACCGTCAGATTGAAGCGGCACGTATTGCGATGACGCGCTATATGAAAAGGGAAGGAAAGGTTTGGATTCGTATTTTCCCGGATAAGCCGATCACGGCAAAGCCTCAGGAAGTGCGGATGGGTAAGGGTAAAGGTTCGCTGGATCATTATGTAGCGCAGATTCAACCGGGTAGAATTATGTTTGAAATTGACGGTGTATCTTCTGAAATAGCTACGGAAGCATTGCGATTGGCGGCTCAAAAACTGCCGGTGTTGACAAAAACGATCACACGCCCTGATTATGCTGAATAGTTTGTTTTAGATATTAGATTATAGACATTATATCTTGCTTTTGTCTTAGTCTAAATTTTTAAAAAGTAAAAAAATGGCATCTAAGAAATACCTGGAATTACAGGACTTTTCAGATACAGACCTAACGAGTGAATTGGAGCAAACAGAATTTCAATACCAAAAGCTTCAATTCGATCACGCGATCAAAGGATTGGATAATCCGCTGATTCTGCGCGAAGTACGCCGAGATATTGCTCGTTTGAAAACGGAAATTCGCCGTCGCCAACTGGCGGTTATGAGTGAAGAAGATATTGCCAATCGTTCAAAAATACGCGAAAGACGCCGCCATAACTAAGATACAGGTGATCATTTTCGCAAAGCGAAAGGTAAAACATCAAAAAATGATGGAAAGAAAAATTAGAAAAACGAAAGTAGGGGTTGTCGTTAGCAATAAAATGACGAAGTCTATTTCAGTAAAGGTAGAGCGGCGATTGCAGCACCCCATTTACGGTAAGTTCGTGAAGAAATCAACCAAGTTTATGGCCCACGACGAGAACAATGATTGCAATATCGGTGACCTGGTGCGCATCATGGAAACTCGTCCGTTGAGCAAAAATAAACGTTGGCGCTTGGTGGAAATTATCGAAAGAGCCAAGTAAAATAAGAAATGCGAAATATGGAATTTGAAAGTATTTCTCGTTTCTTTTTTCAAATTTCATATTTTAAAAGAGAAAGCCATGATTCAGCAAGAAAGTAGACTCAAAGTAGCAGATAACAGCGGCGCGAAGGAAGTATTATGTATTCGCGTATTGGGAGGTTCTAAGCGCAGATACGCGTCGATAGGCGATAAAATTGTTGTTTCGGTGAAGGAAGCTTCTCCGGGTGGCATCAAAAAGGGTTCGGTGTCGAAGGCAGTCGTAGTGCGCACTAAGAAAGAAATTCGCCGCAAAGATGGTTCTTACATTCGATTCGATGATAACGCAGTGGTATTGTTGAACAATCAGGACGAACCAAGAGGTACGCGTATCTTCGGCCCAGTGGCAAGAGAATTGCGCGATAAAGATTATATGCGTATTGTGTCATTAGCACCGGAAGTGCTTTAAGATAGATAAGATCATTCGTCGCGCTTTCGGAAAGTCGGCGTTTAAATAATTGTGTAAGAAATGGCGATCAAGAAATTTAAAAACGCAGAGCAAAAGCGGTTTGCTCCCAAGCTGAAAATCAAAAAAGGCGACAGAGTAGTTGTTATCTCTGGATCCTACAAAGATACAAGCAAAGTGCGGGAAGTGCTGGAGGTTTTTCCTGACCAGAATCGCGCTATTGTAGACCAGGTAAATATGGTAAAAAAGCACCAGAAACCAACGCAAAACAATCCGGGCGGTATTACAGAATTACCTGCACCGATTCATATTTCAAAATTGATGCTGGTAGATCCAAAATCTGGTGAGCCTACCCGTGTAGGGCGCAAAGAAGTGGATGGTAAACTGGTTCGTTATTCTAAAAAATCAGACGCAATCATTGAGTGATGAAATACGTACCAAGACTCAAGGAAAAATATTATAAAGAAGTGGCACCTGCCCTGATGGAGCAGTTCCAATACAAGACTATCATGCAGGTACCTAAGCTCGAAAAGATTTGTATCAATCAGGGCGTAGGGGCAGCTACTCAAGATAAAAAATTGGTAGATAACGCGCAGGCAGAATTGACGCTGATTGCTGGACAAAAAGCAGTGCCAACCAAAGCAAAAACTTCGATCTCTAACTTTAAATTGCGCGAAGCTATGCCAATTGGTGTGCGTGTAACATTGCGCAACGATCAAATGTTCGAATTTCTTGATCGCCTGATTACCGTGGCTTTGCCTCGCGTGCGCGACTTTCGAGGAATCAATGACAAGAGTTTTGACGGCCGCGGCAACTACTCGATGGGGATTACCGAACACATCATTTTTCCGGAGATTGACCTCGACAAAGTGAGCAAAATCACGGGCATGGATGTCACTTTTGTAACAACGGCTAAAACAGATGCAGAAGCCTTAGCTTTGTTGAAATTGATGGGTTTACCTTTCAGAAATCAACAACGCGGATAAAAATTAAAAGATTGTTGATTGTATTCAGATTTGAATTATAATTAACAATGAATAATGAATAATTCTTATGGCAAAGAAGTCAATCATTGCAAGAGAAAGAAAGCGGGAAAAAACGGTGGCTAAATACGCTGAATTGCGCAAGCGGCTGAAAGAAGAAGGTAAGTGGGACGAACTCGACAAGTTGCCTCGCAATGCCAATCCGATTCGCTTGCACAATCGTTGCAAACTTACAGGGCGACCTAAAGGCTATATGCGCCAGTTTGGGATTTGTCGTGTGAAATTCCGCGATATGGCATTGGAAGGTAAGCTTCCAGGTGTGACCAAAGCAAGTTGGTAAGTTAGACCTTAGATATATAGGCTTTAGGCTTATATGTGTTAAGGCTATCCAAAAGATAAAATTTTTTAATCAAGTGGCAAGGTTCCTCGTAGGAAAACCAGCCAATGAAACTCCATACAATGGCGGTTACTGACCCGATAGCAGATTTTTTAACGCGTATTCGCAACGCGCAACAAGCCGGACACCGAATCGTGGAAATCCCGGCTTCCAATATTAAAAAGCGTATCACCGAAATTTTATACGACCAGGGCTATATCCTCAAGTATAAATTTGAAGACGAAGGTGGTAAAGGCACTCAGGGCGTGATTAAAATAGCACTCAAGTACGATCCTGCATCAAGAAAGCCAATCATTCGTAAATTAGAAAGAATCAGCAAACCTGGTTTGCGTAAGTTTTCCAAATCCAAGGAACTACCAAGAGTAATCAATGGACTTGGCATTGCTATTGTTTCTACTTCCAAAGGGGTGATGACCGAAAAGCAGGCAAGAGAGGCGAATGTAGGCGGCGAAGTGCTTTGCTATGTTTACTAATTTGTTAGGCAATTAAACAGAAAGAAAATGTCACGAGTAGGAAAAGCGCCGATTACCATTCCGAAAGGCGTAGAAATCAATATCAGCAAAGGCAATCTGGTGACAGTCAAAGGCCCTAAGGGTACATTGTCGCAGCAAGTGGATATGGATATTCAACTTGAAATAGAAGACGGTGTCCTGACTCTGAATCGCCCGACGAACCAAATTCGCCACCGTGCTATGCATGGCTTGTATCGTGCATTAGTAAATAATATGGTGCAAGGGGTTACTCAGGGTTTTGTGAAAGAATTGGAACTAGTCGGTGTTGGTTATCGCGCGTCCAATACGGGGCAGTTATTAGAATTGACTCTTGGTTATTCGCACCCAATCATGTTTTATGTACCTTCGGAAGTGAAGGTAGAAACTAAGCAGGAAAAAGGTAAAAACCCTTTGGTGCGTTTGGAAAGCATTGATAAGCAATTATTAGGACAAATAGCCGCCAAAATCCGTGGATTTAGAAAACCAGAACCATACAAAGGGAAAGGTGTCAAGTATTCGGATGAAACTATCAGACGTAAAGCTGGTAAAACGGCAGGCGGTAAGAAGTAATTTTAGTTCTGGGCCTTATAGTGCAATGGTTTTTTTGTTCTATAACATCATAACATCCAGTATCGTAACACTAAATTTCGTAGCGTCTTGGGTTTGGCTAATGCCCTACACTAAGGCTAAAACCGAAAACAATGAAATTCAATAAGGAAGGTAGAAGAAGGAAGATTCACTACCGCATTCGTAAAAAAGTAACTGGAACGCTACAAAGACCTCGTCTGAGCGTTTATAGAAGCAGTAAGTACATATACGGACAAGTGATTGACGATCTTGCGGGTATTACATTGGTAGCTGCTTCTTCAAAAGAGGAAGGCATAATGGGCACAGGCAACAAGTCTGAACAGGCTAAACAGGTCGGTAAGCTCTTAGCGGAGCGCCTGAAGGCAAAAAATATCAACAATATTGTGTTTGACCGCGGAGGTTATTTGTATCACGGTAGAGTGAAGGCGTTGGCAGAGGGTGCGCGGGAAGGTGGACTGGAATTCTAAAAAAAATCTTAATTGATTGCGATAATGGCAAAAAATAATCAAGGCAATAATCGGGTAAAACCGGCAGAAACAGAATTAAAAGAGAAGCTGGTAAGCCTCAATCGCGTGGCAAAAGTGACCAAAGGGGGTAGAACGTTTAGCTTTGCGGCAATCGTGGTGGTTGGTGATGGAAATGGCACAGTAGGTCATGGACTTGGAAAAGCCCGCGATGTATCTGAATCTATAGCAAAAGCGGTAGATGATGCAAAAAAAAATCTGGTAAAAGTACCTATACACAAAGGAACCATTCCGCATGAACAGAAAGGTAAATACGGCGCTGGTAAAGTGTTGATCAAGCCTGCTGCGGATGGTACGGGGGTAATTGCAGGTGGTGCGATGCGTGCTGTATTGGAAATTGCTGGTGTTCATAATGTATTGGCAAAATCGCAGGGGTCATCTAATCCGCACAACGTGGTGAAAGCTACGATTGATGCACTTGCCAAGATGAGAAATCCTTTGGCAATTGCCAAGCAGCGCAATATTTCTGTGGAAAAGCTTTTTAAAGGCTAATCGTAATCCTTTTGTGAAAGGACAAATTTGAAAAAGATGGCAAAGATTAAAATAACTCAGGTAAAAAGCGCTATTGATCGCCCGAAGCGCCAGAAAGACACAGTCAAAGCTCTGGGAATCACCAAAATGCATCAGACGGTAGTGCATGAAGCAACGCCTCAAATTCTGGGTATGGTGAAGAAAGTGAGCCATTTGGTGAAGGTGGAGGAAGCGTAATTTTTAGAGAATGATATTAGACCTTTAACTTTAAATAAGTGTTTCATAAAAATTGTCTAATGTCTAACATCTAAATAAAAGATAACGATTAAATCGCAAAGATAAAATGGAATTGCATAATTTAAAACCAGCGGCTGGGGCTACGAAGAAGAGTAAGCGGATTGCCAGAGGACAGGGTTCCGGTCATGGCGGTACGGCTACACGTGGTCATAAAGGTGACAAGTCGCGCGCGGGGCATAAGCGCAAGCGTAATTTTGAAGGTGGTCAGATGCCTCTGCAGATGCGCATACCAAAGGTCGGGTTCAAAAATCACAATCGTGTTGCTTATGTCGCTATTAATATTGGGAGGTTGCAAGAAATTGCCGATAAATGCCAACTCAGCACTATTGATATAGAAGCTCTGGTAAGCAATGGGGTTGTAGGTAAGGGAGACCTTGTGAAGATACTGGGCACAGGTGAATTGAAGGGTAAGCTGAGCGTGTCAGCACACGCATTCTCTGCCACAGCCAAGGAAGCAATTGAAAAACTTGGGGGTAGTGTTAACATCGTTAAATAGATGCAATGAAAAGATTTATCACAACGCTCAAAAACATCTGGAAGATAAAGGAATTGCGCAATCGCATTCTCTTTACACTGGGGATGTTGATGGTATTTCGCTTTGGTTCTTATGTAGTGCTTCCTGGCGTAGTACCTGCGGTATTGGAAGGCGCTGCTCAAAATAGAACCAATGCCAATGACCTCTTAGGTTTAATCAATATATTTACCGGCGGTGCGTTTAATAACGCCTCGATTTTTGCGTTGGGTATCATGCCTTATATCACTTCTTCCATCATTATTCAATTATTGGGCTTTGCGGTGCCATATTTCCAGCGCTTGCAACAGAAAGAAGGCGAATCGGGTAGAAAAAAACTCAATCAAATTACTCGTTTGCTGACGGTGGCTATTACTTTGGTACAAGGCGGAGGTTACCTTACCTATATCAATAGTCTGAATTATAATGGCGTAAGCGCGGTGGATCCTAATCTACCTGGAGGAATTTTTTGGGGCGCTAATATCATCATTCTGGCTACAGGTACAGTGTTTGCGATGTGGCTCGGTGAACGTATAACAGATCGTGGCATTGGAAATGGTGTTTCGATGCTGATTATGGTGGGTATCATAGCAAGATTACCACAAGCATTTGCCGCTGAGTTTCTGTTGCGTTTAGAAAGTGGGATTTTATTATTCATTCTGGAAATAGCTTTCCTTTTTGTGGTAATAATGGGTACAATCGTGATTGTGCAAGGGGTACGCAAAATCCCAATTCAGTTTGCAAAACGCATGGTTGGGCGCGGTTCTACAGCTATGCCTGCTGCCGGTGCACGTGATTATATTCCTTTGAAAGTAAATTCAGCTGGTGTAATGCCGATTATCTTTGCGCAAGCATTAATGTTTTTGCCTGCTACGGCAGCGCAATTTGTTACACAGGATAGTTCGGTGGCGGCTAACCCAATTTTAAGAGCACTGAATGACTTTACATCGGTTCCTTATAATATTATCTATTTCCTTTTGATTGTCGTTTTTACTTATATTTATACAGCTTTGATGGTCAACCCTCAACAATACTCTGAATACCTGAAGCGCCAAAACGCTTTTATTCCGGGTATCAAGCCTGGTAAACCAACGGCTGATTTTATAGATGCGGTCACTACGAGGATTACTTTACCAGGTTCTATTTTCCTGGGGCTTATTGCGATCATGCCTGCTTTTGCAGCGGCTTTCGGTGTCAATACAGCTTTTGCAGTTTTTTTTGGAGGTACATCCTTGTTGATTTTGGTAGGCGTGGCTTTGGATACCTTACAGCAGATTGAAAGTCATTTGTTGATGCGTCGTTATGATGGTCTGGTAAAGTCGGGTAAGATACAAGGTAGACAAACGCGGATGCAAGGTATCGGCGCAAATATGTAAGATCGAAACTTTATGCTTTGTCAGTAGGTTTTTATTAGCAATTATTAAATCTTACATATTTCAAAATATGATATTTTACAAAACCGACGAAGAAATAGAGCTGATCCGGCAAAGCTGTTTGTTGGTATGCAAAACACTGGCAGAGGTGGCTTCCCTGCTTCGGCCGGGCATCAGTGGAGATGTCATTGATAGACACGCGGAAGAATTTATTCGGGATCATAATGCAATACCTGCATTCAAAGGATATAAAGGTACATTCCCAGCTTCTTTGTGCGTATCGGTAAATGATGTGGTGGTACATGGAATTCCGACAGAGAAGCAGATTTTTAAAGAAGGAGATATTGTATCGGTGGATTGCGGGGTGAAGATGAATGGTTATTTCGGCGACGCTGCATATACTTTTGCGATAGGTGATGTTTCCGAAAATGTGATGGATCTGTTGAGAACGACCCACGCCGCTTTGTACAAAGGCATTCAGCAAGCTGTGCCAGGCAACCGCATAGGTGATATTGGATTCACGATTCAGTATTTTGTAGAAAGAGTTCATGGCTATGGCATCGTGCGTGAACTAGTAGGACACGGGGTCGGACGCGAATTGCACGAATCGCCAGAAGTGCCCAATTATGGGCAAAGGGGTAGAGGGGTAAAATTGAAAGAAGGGTTGGTAATTGCGATTGAGCCGATGGTCAACCTGGGGAAGAAGGAAGTAAGAACAGCTAAAGATGGGTGGACCGTTCATTCCAAGGATGGAAAGCCTTCTGCTCATTACGAGCACACTGTCGCAGTGAAAAAAGGGAAAGCGGATATTTTGTCGGATCATTCTTTTATCGAATCGGCGATTCGCAACAATCCGAATATCAAAGAAATTGAAGGCGTAAAAACGGCAGCAGCTTGAGTAAGCTACTAAAACCGATTATTTAAAATAACGTATTTCTTTTTTGGAGCAGAAGTAAAGAATATCTGACTATTATTCTTATCTTTGCCCTCCGAAATTTTATTATGGCAAAAAAGAACCTTATTAAACAGGATGGCATTATTGAGGAAGCATTGTCCAATGCGATGTTCCGAGTGCGATTGGAAAATGATCATCAAATTATTGCTACTATTTCTGGTAAAATGAGGATGAATTATATACGAATTCTACCAGGTGATAAAGTTTCAGTGGAAATGTCACCTTATGATCTTTCGAGAGGTAGAATTATTTACCGATACAAGTAAAATCCAATGTCATGAAAGTCAGAGCATCTGTTAAAAAACGTTCTGTCGATTGCAAGATTGTGAGAAGAAAAGGCAAAATTTATATCATCAATAAGAAAAACCCTAAGTACAAGCAACGTCAGGGGTAGTAGTTATTTATGAAGTACGATTCATGATTTGCGGTGCTGATTGATCGCAAATCTAAAATCCAAAATCTAAAATCGAAATGGCTCGTATTGCAGGTATTGACTTGCCAAGAAATAAACGCGGTGTAATCGGGCTTACTTATATCTACGGTATCGGTAAGTCGTCGGCTCAAAGTATCCTCAACGAAGCTGGCATTAGCGAGGATATTAAAGTACATGACTGGACAGATGAGAATGTTCGGGAGATTACGCGAATTATCACCAACCTCTACAAAGTAGAAGGTGAATTGCGCTCGGAAGTGCAGTTGTCTATCAAGCGCTTGATGGATATTGGTTGTTATCGCGGTTTGCGTCATCGTAGGGGCTTGCCATTGCGTGGTCAGCGTACCAGAACAAATGCACGTACCCGTAAAGGTAAGCGTAAAACAGTTGCTAATAAAAAGAAAGCTACGAAGTAATGTTCGTGTTATTGTGGCATGGTTTTATAGCGCTTAATCCTATAACACCAAAACACTTATAGCACCAAAACAACAGAATAAAATGGCAAAAGCAGCAAAGAAAGTCAAAAAAAGAAAAGTAAAAGTTGAGCCGGAAGGCTTGGTTTATATTCAGGCGAGTTTTAATAATATCATTATATCGCTTTGCAATAAGCAAGGACAAGTAATCTCTTGGGCTTCTGCGGGTAAAGCTGGTTTCCGTGGTTCTAAGAAAAATACGCCTTATGCGGCGCAAATTGCAGCAAATGATGCAGCTAAAGTGGCTTATGATGCTGGGATGCGTACGGCAGAGGTATTTGTAAAAGGGCCTGGCTCTGGCCGGGAAGCGGCAATTCGTGCGATTGACGGCGCAGGTATTAAGGTTTCTAAAATTCAAGACGTGACGCCGATTCCGCACAACGGATGCCGTCCACCGAAGCGCAGAAGAGTGTAATCATTTACATACAAAGAAAACGTTTGATCCAACATGGCAAGATATACCGGACCAAAAACAAAAAAGGCGAGAACGTTCGGCGAAGCGATTTTCGGCTTCGATAAGGCTTTTGAAAAAAGAAAATTTCCTCCCGGGCAGCATGGGCAATCGCGCAAGCGTAAGCAGCGTTCTGACTATGCACAGCAATTGCAGGAAAAACAAAAAGCGAAGTACACTTATGGTGTGCTGGAACGTCAGTTTAGAAACTTGTTTGATAAAGCCAGCAGTAAAAAGGGTGTAACAGGGGAGGTGTTGTTACAATTTTTAGAAGCCAGATTGGACAATACAGTTTTCCGTCTGGGGATCGCGCCGACCCGTGCGGCTGCTCGCCAATATGTTTCTCACAAGCATATCACAGTAAATGGTATTGTGACCAATATCCCGTCTTATCATTTGCGTCCGGGCGATATCATTGGTGTACGTGGTCAGTCCAAATCAATGGAAGCGATTCAGGATAGTGTAGGAAATGCTAAAAGTTCACGTACTCGATTTGCTTGGTTAGAGTTCAATCCAGATAAAATGCAGGGTACCTTCCTGGAATACCCTTCCAGAGAGCAGATACCAGAGAAAATAAACGAGCAGCTCATTGTCGAATTGTATTCTAAGTAAAATGAGTTTTGGCAGCCTGGCATACAGGCTGTCAAAATTCGTATAAGAAAGTAAGAATTCCGAGCTATTCAACCAAAAAGCAAGTTCGTCGGTTAATCCTTTCAACGTTTTAAATCAAACTATGAGTGTATTAAATTTTCAGAAGCCGGACAAGATTGTAATGCAAAAGTCTGATGATTTCGAAGGACTTTTTGAATTCAAACCTCTTGAGCCAGGCTTCGGACAAACTATTGGTAACTCCTTGCGCCGAGTTTTGCTTTCGTCGCTGGAGGGCTACTCTATTTCTGCGGTGCGCATTGCAGGTGTAGAACACGAATTTTCGACGATACGCGGTGTAGTAGAAGATATGGTGGAAATTATCCTCAATCTCAAGCAAGTACGCTTGAAATGTATGATTTCTAATGAGGAAATTTCTAGCGAGAAGATATATTTGACCATCAGTGGCAAGGATGAATTCAGAGCAGGTGATATCGAAGAACACACTAATGTGTTCAAAATCATGAACCCCGACCAACTCATCTGCACGATGGAGCCTTCGGTGAATTTGGAAGTGGAATTCACTATTTCAAAGGGGCGCGGTTATGTACCCGCGGATGAAAACCTTCCGAAAGATGCGCCGATTGGGGTGATCCCGATTGATGCGATTTATACCCCGATCAAAAATGTGGCTTATCGCGTGGAAAACACACGCGTAGGTCAGCGCACCGACTACGAAAAGCTTTCGATCGAAGTGAAAACCGATGGAACGATCCATCCGGAAGAGGCCATCAAGGAAGCTTCAAGGATTTTGATTCAGCATTTGATGCTGATTACAGATGAAAATATCACTTTCGATGATGCTTCCAGCCGCGAGGATAATATCGTGGACGAACACATCTTGCATATGCGCAAGTTATTGAAGACTTCACTCGAAGATCTCGATTTGTCGGTACGTGCTTACAACTGTTTGAAAGCTGCGAAAATCAATACTTTGGCAGAGCTGGTGCGCTATGACACCCACGAATTATTGAAATTCCGCAACTTTGGTAAGAAATCTTTGGTAGAAATTGAAGAATTACTCCAGGATAAAGGCTTGACTTTCGGCATGGATTTGTCGAAGTACAAGTTGGATGAAGATTGATATTTATCATATAAATGTGGCGGATTTTTAAAATTCACCATATTTATTATGTCACAGACAACTATTATTGGCAAAGACGTCTGTTTTTATTTAACTATTGCAATAACCGACTAACCGAAAGGTGTGCCAATCACCCAAAGCCTTTTCGGCGAAACGTGTTGCGAAGTAAATTGTTTATTCAAAATGAGACACGGTAAAAAGGTCAACCATCTCGGCCGAACAGTAGGACATCGCCACGCGCTGATGAAAAACCTGGCGCAGGCATTGATTCAACATAAGCGTATTAATACAACTTTGGCTAAGGCTAAAGCTCTCCGAGTGTATATCGAGCCATTGGTAACAAAAGCAAAAACCAATACGACACATTCTCGCCGGGTCGTGTTTACTTATTTACAGAGCAAGGATGCGGTCAAGGAATTGTTTGGCCCGATTGCAGAAAAGGTTGGAGACCGCCCAGGTGGTTATGTGCGTGTAATTAAAACAGGGTTCCGTCAAGGAGATGCTGCTGAGATGGCGCTTATTGAGTTTGTGGATTTCAACGAAGTGTATTCTGCGAAGGAAGAAGAAAAAGGTGGCGGACGCAGAAGACGTCGTCGTAAGGGAGGTAGCGGTGATTCACAAGCGGCTAAAACAAGAGAAGTTGCAACAGAAACGGCTGTAGAAGAAGAGGAAGCAATCGAGGATGTAGCAGAAACAGTGGAAGATGTGGTAGCAGATGAACCTGTGGCGGAGGCTACAGAAGAAGCGCCAGAAACAGAGACAAACGAAAATGAAGAAAAGAAAACTGAAGAATAATGGGATTTATTTCTCAGCATTTGAACAAAGGGCGGTGCCAGTAGATGGCATCGCCTTTTGTTTTGGGTAGTATTTTAGAGTGAGATTTCAAATTTCTCATTTGTAAAATTATCTTTGCACGAATTTTATAAAAAACAGACTGTAGACCTTAGATTTTAGATCATTGACTCTCTTTTATGGACTTGCCTAATTTCTATCGTCTAACGTCTAACATTTCAAAAAAGGAATGAGCGAAATAAAAGACTTACCTGCGCTGCTATTGCTCGAAGATGGCACTGTT
>JANRME010000181.1:0-16109 GCA_033761835.1 Saprospiraceae bacterium | reverse complement strand
ATAACTTCTGATGAAAACATACAATCTTCACCTATGGTAATTGATTTGCTTTCATCCGCTAATAAATAGGCTGTTTGAAAAGAGGTTTTATTACCAATTTTTATAAAATTTTTTTCACCCTTAATTGCAATTTTTCCCGTTAATCTGCACTCAGAGCCAATTTCTAGAATGTGATTGTCTCCGACTAAATGTATTGATTCAATATTCAATTTACAATTATCTTTAATGATAATTTGGTTATTTGAACCAATTATTTTTAAGTTCATTTTTTTTATATTAACTTTATCGGGGTTGATATTAACGGTGTTATTTTTCCCTTTTATAACATTTCTATGCTTATAGAATTCCAAGTTTTTAGCTTGAAAAATATTACTTTTATTTACTTCGTTTTTATCTAAACTAATCATTGTTTAGTTTTTTTTGAATTAGATTTAAGCTTTTCTTTTCTTTTAATTATGTCAAGTTTTATTTCTTCAATTTCTATTTTTCTTCTTTCAAGTAATGCGTCTTGTTTTTCCTTGAGCAATTTAATTTGATTAATTTTAAACTCTAAATCAGTTTTTTTTGCATTATTTTTTTCCTCTTTTAACCTCTGTTTATCATTTGTAATTGTGTTTATTGTGGTTGTGTTTCCTTTGTTATTATGAAAAGCAGTTTTGAGGCTATAAAGCTCTTTGATGGCTTTTTTTAAGGTTATTTCTTCTCTGTTTATTAAGCTATAATATTTTGGATACAGAAGATATGCCCCTGCAAAAACTTCGTTAATAGTTAATTTTCTTTTTCTTCTCTCATTAGGCTGTTTATCATTAGTTAATCCCCAGCCAGAATAAAATGGGCAACCAAATGTAGTAACTGTAATACCTCTAATTAAGGCTTCAAAACCTGAAAGAGAAGTAATTGTATAAACTTCGTCAATAGTTTGAAATGAATCTACTAGTGATAGAGGCTCAGTAATAACCTTACAATAAGGCACGACATCATTTATATCAGATAATGCCTCTCTTTTTCCAAACAGAACATCAGGGTGCGGTTTGTAAATAATTTCAGCATCAGGATTTTCAAGCAAGGCTGCAAAAACAAGATCATTATTATTCATATTTTTTGAGCAACCATACAGAATTGAAGCATCATCTTCAACTTGCCCCACAACTAAAATTCTTTTTTTAGTTTTAACGCCGTAAATTTCTTCGATTGGCTTCTTTTTAACATTATTATATTTGCTTAATTCAAGGTCTATGATAAGTTTTTTGCATTCCTCCGCTTCTTTTAGTAGCTCAGGGTTAGAATCAAAATCATAATTATTCAGTATATGTTCTAAGTCAGATTCTTCCCTCGCATCAAAATATAAAGCCTTAGAATCAAAGCACATTGAAATAGGAACAGAACGCTCCGCCCCTAGCTTAATTGAACGTAAAAATCCGTCTTCAACTCTATAATATTTAATTCCATTATTTTTTGCGTAATCTACAAGCCCTTCTGGCTCTTTATAGCCCCAAATAAAAAAAGTTTTATTTTTATATTGCTCAATTTCTTTTATATAATGCCTAACATTAAGATTTTTAACTTTATTTCTAAGTGGCATAAAAACACAATTATATTGGGGCATATAATCATACATAAAAGTTTTCCAGTCATTAAACCTAAACATCAATGCAGTTGGCTTAGAGTTTTGTTTATCTTTATACCCAATGCAAATATTAATGATTTTTCTTACTCCTCTTGAATCGACAAAAAACTTTAGAGGGCTTTTCAATAATTTTCTAATTTTTTTCATTTTTTTATAAGTGTACTGAAATTTATATTGTTTTGAGGTAATTAAATCAAGTGAGTATTCAGGATATTAATCATTATTAACTTAATTTAAATAAAAAACATCTTAGTTTTTACTAATTTAACTTTGATATTGAATTTTGTTAGCCCTTGAAGTTTTGTCGCAATAATGTATTTCCTCTGTAATTAATTATTTTTCAGGTCTTAAAAAATAAATGCTTGATATAGCAAAACAAGTTATTGAACGCGAAATTGAAGGGCTAAAAGCCCTAGAAGATGCATTGGGTGAAGATTTTGAAAATGCAGTTAACTTAATTTTAAAATGTAAAGGTAAGTTAATTGTAAGTGGTATGGGAAAATCTGGGCATATTGCCCGTAAAATTGCCGCAACTTTTGCTTCTACTGGCACGCCTGCTATTTTCGTTCACCCTGCGGAAGCAAGTCATGGAGATTTAGGAATGATAACTAAAGATGATGCAGTTATTTTACTTTCAAACTCTGGTGAAACAGCAGAGCTAAAAGACATAATTTATTATTGTAAAAGATTTTTTATACCAATTATTGGTATTGTGCGTCGTAAAACTTCTACTCTTGTTGAGGCTTCTGATATATCTTTCATACTTCCTGAAGTTCCAGAGGTTTCATCAGTTGCAGCACCAACCACTTCTACTACGATGATGCTTGCATTCGGTGATGCATTAGCAATGACAGTGATGGAGTTAAAAGGCTTTTCAAAGCTAGATTTTGGTGTTTTTCATCCGGGTGGAAAACTTGGCAGTCAATTTATAAAAGTTGCAAATTTAATGGCTAAAAATGACGCTCTTCCAATCGTTAATGAAGATACTTTAATTAGTGATGCAATAATAATTATGAGTAAAAAGGGCTTGGGTTGTGTTGTTGCGGTTGACATGCAAAATAAAATTCAAGGCATTTTCACCGACGGAGATTTAAGAAGGCATATAAATGATAATATCATCTCCAAAAAAATTTCAGAAGTGCTAAATAAAAATCCAAAAAATATAAGCCCTGAAAAATTGGCGGTTGAGGCTTTGGCAATTATGAATAAGAACTCAATTACAAGTTTAGTAGTTTGTGATGAAAATAAAATTTTACAAGGTATAATCCATATTCACCAACTTTTTAATGCAGGTTTAGCAGGATAATTTAGAATCATATCTTTATTTAACTATAATTAGTAGTTTTTTTATTATCTGTTTTTTGTATTTCGGAATAATAAATCATTAATAACCTTACTGATTCAAGCCTTTCTTTATTATTTTTAATAGAGCTTAAATTCATTTTATGAATTGGCTTTCTCTGTTCTTTCCTAATCCGTTCCTTTTCCAAAGATTCATTATACCGGGTCGAAAATCGTTTTTCCAGCCGTGCCAAATTATAGCCTAAATATGGACTATTCGGATCCAGTACCACGCCATAAAAACTGGCATAGGTAGGTTTGATTTCTTCTGAGCCAGCCCGTTTTTCAACGGGCTTTATACGTTTCCCAGTAAAAGTATTTCATCGTCTGACTTGGCTTCTGGTTTATTTTCATCTTCATTTGGCAAAGGTTTAGGCAGTTCTTTTACGATTGGCTGAATGATTTGTTGTTGCACAACCTGACCTTTGATAATCTGCTTTAGTTCTCTACGGGCAATGTAAAAGCTTCTAAGTTCTTCCCATTGTTCTTTATTCCTGAATAGCTCCAACTGGGTAGCAAACAAAGTTTCACGCATCAGCATAATTTCAATTACCCATCCAATCAACATTAATGTTCCAACCGATACCATCCAAGAAACATTATAGTTTTTCAGCACAAGAAATGCTTCAATTAGAGATAGAAAAAGCAAAATAGTTGCCGCAACTGCCCCAAATGAGAATTTAGTTAGTAAGCGAAGCGGGTTTAATTGAAAGAAGAAAGCTAAAGTTCCCCTTCCCGCTTGTATGGCAAATGCAATTAAGACCGCCGCCAGACCAAACCAAAAATTAGGCGCTTTCAGAGAATGAAATATTGCCATAATCAAAGCGGAAACGATATAAGTACCAATTAGTAAGCCAAAGGAAAGCTTTGGCAAAATGCCTCGCATATTCTGAATAGAAACCTCAAAATTCTGGTTAACTAAAGTATTTTCCATATATTTTGGAATTAGAATTTTTGATGTTAGCAGAGTAGGGTATAAGCACCCTTCCCTACTCAATTATCATATTGTGGTAATTGTCCAAAACTTCATTATCAAAAGAGTCCAAATAAATTTGAGTTACTTCTTCGGAAGTATGCCCCATCGCTTCACTGATTACTGCAATTGGGACACCTTTTCTTTTAGCAATTGTTGCGTAGGAATGTCTTGAAACATAACTCGTGATTTCGGCTTCTATGCCACAAGCCTTACCGATGACTTTTAAGGTTTTATTATAACGGCGGAGTTCATCTCTAACATTGACAAGTTGTTCTTTAGGTTCATCAGACTTTATAACATTTAGAATAAAATCTTCCTTCCCCTTGCCTTCCATATATTTATCAAGTAGTTCCTGTAATGCCGGAGAAATGGTTATACTGTGAAGCTGTCCGGTTTTCTTGCGCTTATACTCAATTCTACCACCGATGATATTTTTTACCTTCAAAAGGGCAAGGTCAACGAATGATGCCCCCATCAGGTAAAAACTCATTAAGAAATAATCCTTTGTGCGTTCCTGTCGCTTTGTAGTAGGTACAAAGTCCTTTATTTTATCAACATCAGTTTTGGAAATTGCACGTTTGCGAGTTTTCTCACTTTGAATCGTATAGTCTTTAAATGGGTAGTAATCGGCAGAAATTCTCTTTTGCTTGATAGCTTGATTAAATAATGCTCTAAGCGTCCTTAAACTTACGCTGAGACCGTTTAAAGAATTCCCCTTGGACAAATACCATGCTTCATATTTCTTTAGCCAGGAGTAGGTAATTTGACGCATTGGGAAATCCTTCCCTTTGGCATAAGTTCTGATACTTCTTACCATCGTATCATAAACCCTGGCATTCCCGTGTTTTTGTCCTTCATGCAATTGAGCGATCATTTCTTCACCGAAGGCAAGGGTCATCAACTCTGTTTCCTTCCCTACAATCATTTTCTTGATTTCTTCAAAGGAGAGTGTTTCCAAGCGCCCCTCAGATTGTAGGCGAGTAATGACATCAAGGGCTTTCTGCTTTTCCTTATTCAGAAAAGCATTTAAACGATTGATGTTCTCAATGTACTTGCAAGAAGATTTTACCTTTTGCCCTTTTTCATCCCAGTCTTTTTCTAAAATGCAGTATCCAAGTGAAATATGCTTAGAACTTCTATTGTGAACAATGCGAAGTTTAAGTGGATGTGTTTTATCCTTTTTCTTGGAGCGAGTGTCTAAAATGATTTTTACCGATGAAACCATAGCTTAAATTATTTGCACGCCATTTGCACGCAATATACGGTTTTTTTCGGTATCTTGTGTGGGTAAAGAAATCTAAAAGCCTTGTATTTACTGATATTTTGATACAGATGAGACCATATTAAACCAGAATGGTGACGCTTTGGGAGCAGGGGGTCGAGAGTTCGAATCCCTCCGCCCCGACTTCAAAATCAAGGAGTTATGAACGAAAGTTTGTAGCTCCTTTTTTATTTGTGGTGGAAAAATAGTGGAAATTTTTCCAAGAGATACCTCCATTTAAAAATGCCAGTTCTTGAATCTTATTATTTATTTATACTCTACTCTAATTATCAAATAGCCCGAGTTTTAAAACCTCGACTCCATCCACCCTTTCTGTTGGAGTGAAAAAGAATCAGTACCTGCATTAAACCTAGCTAAGATTAAAAATTGAAGTGGAAAAGCTTTTAATTTACCAAATTGAACTATTTTAGCTTTTTATAACATTAGCCTATTACGAATTATTGAATTAAAATGAGTCGAAAGCGTGTAACCATTTATGATGTAGCGAAAGAACTTGGAATCTCAGCATCTTACGTTTCAAGAGCTTTAAACGACCATCCATCTATCAGTCAGAAGGTAATAGAAAATGTAAAGAAAAAAGCTCAGGAATTAAATTATATCCATAATTCTCAAGCTGCTAATCTGCGGCAGGGTTCTTCCAAAACATTGGGAGTCATTGTGCCTCGTATTAATCAAAGTTTTTTTGCAGAGGTAATTGCTGGTATTGAAGAAGTTTGTTTTGAAAACAACCATAGTTTAATTATTTGCCAATCGCATGAATCCTTTTTGCAAGAATGTAAAGCCATTGATACCCTCATTCAACAAAATGTGGATTGTATTTTAATTTCGGTATCCGCAGAGACTCAATCTATTACGCATCTTGAAAATATTAAAAAACATCATATTGAGCTGGTTCAATTTGATAGGTGCTTAGAGCAAGTAAATAGCTTTAAAGTTTTAAATGATAATAAAGAGGCATCTTATAAGGCTGCAAAAATATTGATTGAACAAGGCTATACAAAAATTGCATTTTTGGGCGGCCCAAGTCATCTTTCTATATTCAGGCGCAGAAAAGAAGGCTTTATAGCTGCTATAAAAGAATATGAATTAAGCATACCCTATAATTTTATCGTGGATGACACCTTGTCTAAAGAAAAAGCCGCAGAAGCAGCCAAAGAACTCTTAGCCTTAAAAGAGCCGCCGGATGCTTTTCTTTCTACTTCCGACGACCAATCTTTAGGCGTTTTACAAGTCGCGGAGTCCATGGGCATAAAAGTACCTTCGCAACTTGGTATATTTGGTTTTGCAAATGAAGATTTTTCTTCCATTATTAAGCCTTCCCTCTCCTCTGTTGACCAAAGAAGTAAAGAGATTGGGAAACGTGCTGCGCAAATATATTTTGAATTTATTTTAAGTGAAAAGTCTACACAATCAGTAACTAAAGAAGAAATCATTGTGAGCGATCTCCTGATTCGGGATAGCTCTCAAAAGGAGGGGTATTCACATAGCTGATCGCTTGAATTTTCAATGCCGGAAAATTTAATTAAAATAAGTGTAAAAATAACACTTACAAAATTGGCTTCATTGAGCTTCATTTTTTATACTTACCTTAGCATATTGGAAGGAGCAAAGATGAGAGGTAGCTTTTCAATTTATGCTTGCCTTTAACTTGTAATATATTAAAAATGAAAGCATTAAGCTGTAATAAGCCTGGCATCCTGGAATATCTTACCCAAGATAGACCTTCCCTTTCAAACGGACAGGCAATCATTCAAATCAAACGGATTGGCATTTGTGGCACAGATTTACACGCTTTTGAAGGCACGCAGCCTTATTTTAATTATCCGCGCATATTGGGGCATGAACTGGCGGGAACCTTAGTAGAATTTGACAATGCGCCCGGTTTTGAAATTGGAGAAGCGGTCACATTTATTCCTTATTTTAATTGTGGAAATTGCATTGCCTGTCGCACCGGAAAGCCCAATTGTTGTGTAAACATGCAGGTTTGCGGGGTACATGTGGACGGTGGCATGGTTGAATTTTTGTCGGTGCCGTCGGCTGCTTTATTGCATAGCGATGGCTTGAGTTTTGATGAATTGGCATTGGTAGAGCCATTGGCAATCGGTGCGCATGGCGTGCGCCGGGCGAATGTTGCAGCAGGTGAATACGTCTTGGTGATCGGTGCCGGCCCCATTGGTTTAGGCACAATGGAATTTGCGCGCATTGCCGGTGGGAATGTCATCGCTTTGGATGTAAATGAAAAACGTTTACAATTTTGTAAAGAAAAACTAAATATTAGATATACAATAAATGCTTTTTCTATTAATGTGACCGAGCAATTAATGAACATTACAAATGGAGATATGCCTACCGTTGTCATCGATGCTACGGGTAATTTGAACGCCATGAATAATGCTTTTCAATACATGGCACATGGCGCGCGGTATGTATTGATTGGTTTGCAAAAAGAAGCGATTTCATTTAGTCATCCCGAGTTTCACAAAAGAGAGGGTACTTTAATGAGTAGTCGGAATGCTACCAGGCAAGATTTTGAACAGGTAATAAGCTGTTTGAAAAATAAAAAAATCAGCCCTACTACTTACATCACGCATCGGGTGAAATTTGATGAGGTGAAAAATGAATTTGAAAGTTGGCTCAATCCTGAAAACGGCGTAATCAAAGCAATGGTGGAAATGAATTAGAAGTCTTTCCTGATAGCTATTGGGAACGACATCTGACATCTCGCTTCTCACTTCTGGCATCTCCCTTCTACACCTCAGCGCATCTTCACCCGCAGCACGTGCGTAGCTATAATGAACAGTATCACAATCAACAGCTCTTACCCCAATTTCTACACCCGGTTGAGAAGAAAAATTATCCATCTGGTAGCTCCAATCGTCCATTTTATAGCAATGCCTGTCACTGCATCTTTGCATCGTTCTTTTTAATCACTTTAAAATTTAAAAACGATGCAAGCATTTAATGTCCCAACCAGAGAAGAGGTTTCTCCAGCCAATCAAGCGCTTTTTGATAATTTGAAAAGTGCTCTGGGTTTCGTACCTAACCTGTACGCTACCATTGCTTACTCGGACAACGGATTGAACAAGTATCTTGCCTTCCAGGGTGCGAAAACGTCTTTATCTAATCGGGAAAAAGAAGCGGTGAACCTTGTCGTTAGTGAAGTCAACCATTGTCGCTATTGCCAAAGCGCGCACACTGTGATCGGCAAAATGAATGGTTTTTCGGAGGAAGAAGTGCTCAACATCCGCGGTGGTCACAGTTTCAATGCAAAATTAGATGCGCTGGTACAATTGGCAAAAGCCATCACCGAGCATAAAGGTAAAATTGATGCTGCCATCCTGCAAGCATTTTATGACGCTGGATACAACAACGGTAACCTCGTAGATGTCATTTTACAAATAAGCGATAAAATCGCAATGAATTACCTGCATAATTTGACCGAGATTCCCATTGACTTTCCGGTAGCGCCAGAACTAAAAGTAGTAGAAACAGTTTAAATTTTTAATCGGTAAGGAGGAGGAACAATTTTCCTCCTCTTTAAACCTAACCAATTTATCATGGAAAAAAGATATCCGATTCCGCCCTTCGATTTGGAAACCGCCCTGCAAAAAGTAAAAGCCGCAGAAGACGCGTGGAATACCAAGAACCCGGAGCTAGTGGCGCAAGCCTACACGCCCGATACCGAATGGCGAAACCGAACCGAATTTCTGCGCGGCAGAACCGAAGTGATTGCTTTCCTGCAACGCAAATGGGCAAAAGAACTCGACTACAAACTCAAAAAAGAATTGTGGGGTTTTCGGGAAAACCGCATGGCAGTTCGCTTCGAGTACGAATGGCACGATCACGACGGACAATGGTACCGCAGCTATGGTAATGAATTGTGGGAATTTGATGAGTATGGCTATATGCAAAAACGCTTTGCCAGTATCAATGACTTACCCATCAACGAATCCGAACGTACCCTTTAATAATCAGATAGCAATATGATGGCATCCTCGGTTTCTACTTTGATTAACCCGCAAAATGGCAATTTGGCATTCAAAATCTTTTCTTTTGAGGACAATAGCCATTTTGATCATTTGCAACGGCACAATTATTATACCATTATTATTCTAAAAGCGGGAGCAGGCACTTTAAAAGCGGACCTCACAGAATACGAGTTGAAAGCCCCGACTATGCTGTGCTTTTCGACGTATCAGCCGTATATGATTCAAAGCCAGCGTGAATTGAAAGGTTGGGTGATTCATTTTCATTCTGATTTCTTTTGTATTCATAAGCATCACAAAGAAGTGGCTTGTAATGGCGTATTGTTTAATAACATTTATGAGCCGCCTTTTCTTAGTCTGGATGAAAAAACGCTGGTGCATTTTGAAATGCTCACCGAACAGATGAAAACCGAAATGCAACACGCCGCTTTGGCGCAATATGAATTGCTGGTGTCTTACCTCAAAATATTCCTGATCACTGCTTCCCGTCTCAAAGCCGAGCAACACCCCGCCGCTCAACAGGAAGTTGCCGATAACAAAGAGCCCTTTATTTTGCAAACGCTGAAAGATGCCATTGAGCAACATTACAAAACTAAACACAGCGCCAGCGATTATGCGGCATTATTGAATATCTCTGCCAAAGCCCTGGCTAAAATCAGCAAAACGTATTTCAATAAAACCCTCACCGACTTGATTGCCGAGCGCATCATCATTGAAGCCAAGCGCGAACTATACCTCAGCTCCAAAGCCGTGAAAGAAATTGCCTATGAACTAGGCTTCCACGACGAATACTACTTTAGCCGTTTTTTCAAAAATAACGCCGACATCTCCCCGCAAGGCTACCGCGATACGGTGGGTTTTGCCAGGGCGGAAGTTTGAAATGATTACTTTTAAAGTTTACGAAACTTTTAAAGTTTCGTAAACTTGTTTTACCGCATCTTCACCCGCAGCACATACTGCGTCGCCGTGATGTAAAGCGTTTTGCCGTCGGGCGAGAGCGCACAGTTGGTAGCGCTTACGCCATTCACTTTTATTTTGCCGATTAATTTACCGGTTTTTGTAAAAATCCAGACGCCGCCCGGACCGCCGCCAAACACATTGCCTTTTTTGTCTATTTCAAATCCATCGCAGCCGCCCGGTTCTCGGGTATCACCGGGATTGTAAAAGACGCGTCCGTTCTGCAAGGTGCCATCTTTTGCGAGATCGTACACGTACCAACCTCTTTTCCGACCTTGCGTTTCCGATACCAAAAAGGTTTTCCCGTCCGGGAAGATGCCAACGCCGTTGGGCGCTTGGAGCGAGTCAATCAAGAGGGTCAATTTTCCAGCCTTGTCCATTTTGTAAACGCCTTGAAACGAGAGTTCTTTCTTCGGGTCGTTTGGTCCTTTTTCAAAGCCGTAGCCAGGATCGGTGAAGTACAGGTCGCCGCTTTTGGACATAAAAAGGTCATTCGGACTGTTTAATTTTTTACCGTTGTATTCGCCAATCACCGTGGAAAAGCTTGACTTTGGTGCGTTGAGGGGCGCATCCATGCGAGCGATGCGGCGGTCGCCGTGCTGGCACACCCACAATTGCCCGTCTTTGGTCAGGTACAGCGCGTTGGGACCTAGGAAGCCCCCTCTTGGCTCGCTGCCGGTGTAGCCGCCGGGTTGTACAAATACTTCTTTGCCCTTGGCTGCTGTCCATTTATAAATGGTATTGCCGGGGATGTCGGAGAACAACAGCATCTGCTCTTTTTCCAGCCAAAGCGGTCCTTCAGTAAATTGACACCCATCGACGATGACTTCTACCTTGGCGTCTTTTTTAATGAGTTTATTTAGCTCCGGTGCAATAAATTCAATGGAAGCGATTTCTTTATTAGATTCTTGGGCAAATCCATTGAATGTGATGAAAAGTGTAAATAAGCATACACCTATATTTAATTTGATTTTATTCATATCTTTTTATTGTTATAATTTAGCAATTATTTTGATTAATTATCGCTAAATTGGTTGAATGTTTCAATTTTATTGCGTTATCAACACATTGGCATATTGGCAAATTAGCACATTGACTTATAAATAATTCACATAGCCCTCCATATTGGTGCGAATCTTATACACTTTGCTATAACTCACGATGTAAAGCGTTTTCATATCATCATCGCCAAAGCAGAGGCTCACCGGGAAAGAAGGTAAATTAATCATGCCGACATAAGCGCCTTGATTATTAAAAATCTGTACACCATAATAAGTCGCTACATACAAATTCCCCATTTTGTCAATTGCCATGCCGTCGGCGCTGGAGGACTTGCCTTTGCGATTCAATACATTATCTGTCAGGAATAATTTGGCAAACTGCCGACCGTTGCTAATGGTGCCATCCGCGTTCACATCATAAGCCCAGATGTAATTATCTTTTTCACTGTTGACCGGAAACCAGGATTCGTCGTCGTAGCAATTATTAATGTATAAGGTTTTGCCATCGGGCGATAACACAATCCCGTTCGGCATAGCGAATTCATTGGGTTCGGTGAGTCGCGTCATTTTTCCTTCCGGTGCAACGTAATAAACCGCGCGTCCCGGCTGGAACTTCTCTGGCTCCATTGTAAACTGAGGATCGGTGAAGTAAATCCCACCTTTGGCATCGGTGACGATGTCATTTGGACCATCGATGGATTTGCCCTCATATTTGTCCACCACCGTTCTGACCACCTGACCTGTGGTCGTCATTTCCACCACGCGGTGCCCGATCATATCACACACCAGCAGGTTGCCATTTTTATAAGGATACAAACCATTGGTCTGCATTTTGCCTTGGGTAATATTTTTGTAACTGCCGTCCGGACTGAGTTCAACTGTCGAACTTTTGGAAGGATTCGCGCCCCAATTCTGATCGAAATACATATTGGAGAAATAAATTTTGCCATTCATCCACTTAGGACCTTCGCTGAACATCAAGGCAGGCTTGGTTTTTGTGCCATCCACAATCAATTCCGGTTTGGCATCTTTGGGAATGATGGCGTGGTACGCCGCCAATCGCGCTTGCTCCTTTTCCATGTAATCGGGGCGCACGGGCCAGAAAATATCCAGGGCATCAGCACCAACGTCGCTCATTTTCGCGCCGTGCACCATATTGCCGGGGATGACCACTGCGCTACCGGGCGTCATTTTTTGCTCGGTGTCCAGCAAAATTTCATCGCATTCGCCTCTGAATACCATCATCATTTGCTCTTCCGGGTGGATGTGATGCGGAAAAACCGAGCCGGGTTCCATCGAAATAAAACTGAGTTGCGTATTCTTCCCGGAAATCAGTCTGGAATAAGCGCCAGGCGCGAGTTCGGTGAGTTGAAAATCGTACAGATCATAGACTTTATTGGGTTCCACGTTGGGTTTTTGCATCGTGGTCACGTCCGCTAATTCCGTCGGAAGATCGCTCACGCCAGCTTTTTCCAAATAATCTAGCCGGAAAGGACTGTAAATCTCCAATAATTTGGCACCCTCCGCACCGGCAGTCACCGCGCTCTTTGTGCCTTTTTCCAGATATACAAAATCCGTTCTGGGCGTGCCGCTATGCGTGCCGTCGGGTTCTTCGCGTTTGATGGAAATCAATGGAGTCGTTGATCCGTTAATCGATTGATTCACAGAACCTTCTAGTACAAAAACAAAGCGATCCGCAGGCAAAGTTTCTTCTGGAATCTGCGCATTCGGCGCGAGTTGGAGCGTGCTCACCATCGTACCCGTTCCCCAAAAAATCGTTGCCTGAACGCCAGGATGTAAATCAATACGAGTCAACTGGTTCAGATCAGTGACCTGTCCGTCTTTCAAATTCGATTTTATATTGTTGGTAGGCAATCCTGAAAGATTGCGCACGGTCAAATTATGCTCTTTAATCAATTTTTGATTGACCTCGTTCCACTCCGGGGTCGGCGAAGATTTACACATGGTCAGCGCTAACGCAATCAGAATAAACAAAACGCTATGGATAATTTTCTTTTGTAATTGCCAATTCATAAGTTATTTTGATTTGATGATGGGATAAAAATAGGTGTTTTATTTCATTTCAATAAAAAAAGTGTAAAAATAACACTTCTAAATTTGGCTAAAATCGAAATCGATTTCTTATACTTGCTTTAGGATACTGGGATGGGCAACGAGGAAGCGGATGCGAGATGCAATTTGTAATTATTTTTAACGGTATGTATTGAAAATGAAAGAATAAATAAAAACATTAAAACCTTTTTTATCATGAAAGTCTTAATCAAATTCTTGATCTTGTTAGCATTCTTTCCACTCTTGCTACAAGCACAACAAGTCCAAATCGCTAAAGACGAATTAGTAGCGATGACACCTGAATGGAAAGGCGAACGTTTTCCCGATGGCAGGCCTAAGGTATCCGACGACATTTTGAAGCGCATGAAATCAGTCACACTCGAAGAAGCCTGGGCGACCTGTCGGGGTGCAGGCTTTAATTATCAGTACGAGGGCAATTGGATGCAAGTGAATCCAGAAGGCGTACTGGTGGGCAGAGCGGTGACGGCTACTTTCTTTCCGGGCAGACCCGACATTCACAAGGTGATTCAGGACAAAGGCAAAGCCGACGGACGCATCCTCGCGCCCAATGCCTGGGCAATCGATATGCTGCAACCCGGTGATGTGTATGTGGTGGATCAGCATGGCGCTGAGATCGACGGACCCACCGTGGGCGATAACCTGGCAAACTCCATTTTTGGAAGATCAGGAAACGGCATGATCTACGACGGTCCGGTGAGAGATGTAAATGGCATGAAAGAAATTGAAGGTTTTACTGCGTATTTCAAAACATATCACCCTTCGCACCACTTTGGCAGCATCGGTCCTGGTGGAAGAACCACCAATTTGAATACTACTTTGGTGGGCATCAACACGCCGACTCGAATTGGCGCAGCTACCGTAATGCCTGGCGATGTAGTGCTGGCAAGAGACGGAGGTGTACTTTTTATTCCGCCGCACCTGGCGCAGCAAGTAGTGGAAACCTCTGAGATTGTTCGCCTACGAGATATGTTTGGGCACCAAAGATTGCGCGAGAAAAAATACACCGCCGGTCAGATTGATACCCGTTGGTCGGAGGACATTGAGAAAGATTTCTCTCAATGGTTGCGCGATAACAAAATGAATTTGCCGGTATCTCCGGAGCGGGTGGAAGAATTGCTGAAAACAAGAACTTGGTAAATTGATTATTTTATTAAGTGTTGATTATCAATCGATAATGCGGGTTTTATTAAAAATAAATAGTTGTTTTTGCACTTAACCTATTAACTAAATCATTAAAATATAATTATGAAACAACCATTTTCAAGACGTTCATTTTTGACCAAAGGTGCATTGGCTGGTGCCTTTGGGTTGACGGGACTCTCTCAAACTTTTGGTAAGACATATTCCAATGCGGTGGATGATAATCCTAAACTCTCCGCTCCCACTGATCTGAAAATTACCGATGTGAAAGTTGCCTATTTAAGAGGCGGCGGGAGAATGTTTGTAAAACTCATTACGAACCAGGATATCGTTGGCTATGGCGAAGGCGTGGATGCTGTAGGTGGTGCTTATCATCTGGCAAAACGGTTTGGCTTTCAATTGAGAAATCAGAATCCGTTGAACGTCCATCGGATTTTTGATCAAATTAGAAAAGGAGGCGTGTTTAGTGGTGCGCAGGCGGGCATGTACATTGCGGTTTTAACAGCGATTGAAACAGCGCTGTGGGATTTGGCAGGAAAGGCATTGGGGCTTCCGGTTTATCAATTGTTGGGCGGTAAATTCCGCGACAGTGTTCGGGTGTATATGGATACTGCCTTGTATCAGAATCAGTTACCTAAGCCAGCAGACTTTGCAGCGGCTGCGAAGGAGGCGGTTGCGATGGGCATGACTGCTGTAAAATTTGACCTGGATCAAGGCAATGATCCAAATAAATATGACCGATACAACTGGACGGCATCACCTGCCGAGATTCAAAGGATGTATGACCAAATGGCAGCAGCAAGGGAAGCCGTGGGACCAAATATTGACATCTGTGCGGACATGCACGGAAGATATGACTTCCCAACTGCGCAGCGTGCAGCGAAAGTGCTGGAACCCTTGAATTTGATGTGGTTGGAAGAGCCGATTCCAGCCGAAAACGTGGATGCGTATGCAGAAATTGCCAAGTCCACCAGCACGCCGATTTGCATCGGAGAAAACGTGTATTTGGGTTATGGTTTCCGCCCTTATCTGGAAAAAGGAGCTGCGGATATCATTATGCCGGATTTGCAAAAAGCCGGTGGCTTGGGAGAAGGACAACGCATTGCGAATTTAGCTAATTTGTACTATGTTCCTTTTGCGCCGCACATGGTGGCATCGTATTTAGGTGCAATGGCAGCGGCTCACGTGTGTGCTTCCGTGCCCAATTTCATGATTTTGGAATGGCAGATTTATTACCACAAAGACCCAATGTGGAAAGAAATTGTCAAATTCGAAGGGGAGTTTGTGGAAAAGGGCTTCATAAAAGTGTTGGACAAACCAGGTATTGGCGTGGATCTCAACGAAGAAGCCTTGAAAAAATATGCAGCGGAAGGTGTTCCTTTCTTTGAATAAAGAAATCCTGTTTTTTTAATAAATTTTGCTTGCCACAAAAACACTTCCAGGAGAAGTGTTTTTGTGGCTTTTTGTTGATTTTAAATGCGATAGGCTTGCCTTGCCAATAATTTCCAGCCACCTTTTTGTTTCGTCCAAACAGTAAGTATGCCTAAGTTGACATGCGTACTTCCAAGGTCTGCAGACATTTTGTGCCGGACAAGTGCCGTTTTACCAACCACCGATATCGTCTGATCGGAGATGTCAATTTTAGTAAAATCCGTTTTCCCACTGGCAACCGCTTCCACAAATGCAGCTTTATCTTCAATCGCTC
>JANRME010000180.1:0-8085 GCA_033761835.1 Saprospiraceae bacterium | reverse complement strand
ACAATGAGTCCCCAAGCGGCCAAGCCTATCATTAAAGATAGAAATAATCGAGCCAGAGTATTATTTATTATAAAAAATGAGCGGGATGTATTCATATTTTATTAATCAACGAGCAATCCATTTAACAATTCCTCGATAACTCCTTGATATTTGGGATATACATTTTCTATGGACCATGCAGTGAATTGAATAGAGCCTTTATCACAAGAATAATAATACGAATGAAAAATGATATTGACACCTTTGGTTTTGGTTTTAATAGTGGCAGCGATACAGTCTTTTCCATTTACTTTTCGCACCTCCGAGGAGAGAATTTCCATTTCATCTACCGCCTCTTTCATATTGTCCACCGCAATATCAAAAAGACTTCGCGTTTCAAATCCGGCTTCTTCCGAAATCACCAATCCATATACATCGCTCTGCTTAATTTTGAAAGCAAATTCAGCGGCTTCATTCAAGGTTCCTTCCGGCACGCGTTCCCATTGGTCTGCATTATATTTTACGCTAAAAAAATCCAATTCGCTGCGCAAGGATTTGGTTGATTTTGGCGACACTACAAATACCTGTTTATTGGTGTCCAATACAGCAGTCACTTCCTGTAAATCTACATTTTGATCGGCATCCAAGTATTCCCAAGTGCCATCTTTATTAACCAAGATCGTATCTCCTTTTTCTGTAATAGCTCTGATTTGCCCTGTAAGATTATAAGCAAACACAAGCATAAGCGTAGCAAAAAATGTTGTTTTCATAAGGAAAGATTTTTGATTTTATTGAGATTTGAGCAAAAGTACACCATTCAAGCCTGATTCGCAAAATTTGAAATCTACAAATCAATTAAAGATCATCTTTTAATTCATCCAATCGCTCTTTTTCTTTTTTGCTGAGGTTATTCATGCCGTGTTTGCGGATTTTTTCTAATAGCTCATCCAATTCTTTTTCTTTATCCTTGCGGCTTGGGCTTTTTATAGAACGTATTTTGGCAGTTCTTTTTTGAACGGATTTTACATTTTCGCCCCAATAATTATCCACCATTAATACTGCCGGGTTTCTGACAATAAGCATCAAAAACGCTGTGACCGGAATCAAAATTGCCAGCACAATCCACCAATTTTCTTTCAATACCCAAGGTGCAATTATTAAAGTAATCAGAACCCCCGTGATCGCGCCGCCCAGATGTGCTTCGTGCCCGATGTTATCTCTTTTATTTTTAATGCCAAAAATGGAAATCAAGATAAACAGCAGTCCGAACAGCCAGCTTTTGATCGGTATTGGAATGAAAATCAGAGAAATACTGCCTTGTGGAAAAAGAATGATAGACGACATGATAACTCCGCTGATCGCCCCGGAAGCGCCAATAGCGCGGTAATCGCCGTGATTGCGATGTACCCAGAGTGCAAGCAGGCTACCGCCGAGCATACTGCCAAAATATAAGAATAGAAATTTCAAATGCCCAAACATCAATTCAAGTGACCAACTAAAGGAAAGCAGTGCAATCATATTGAACCCGAAGTGAATCCAATCGGCGTGTAGAAATCCTGAGGTAAAAAGGCGTTTGTACTCCTTTCTCATCAAAATTTTATCCACCTCAAAAAGATAATCTTCAAAAAAACGATGATCTTTAAAACCCTTGTACGAAATAAACAAAGTCAGGATCATTAATATTGTACCAACGGTTCCGGTGGTTTCCATGATGCGCTTTTAACAATAAAAATAGTTTTTTTTCGGGATGATTTCGATAAAAAATATGTTTGCATTAATCATTGACCATTTATCATCAGCCATTGAATAAGATATGAGGTTTATGTACTTTTGCACCGTTTTTATTTTGGGAAGTCAGATTAAAGAAGCCAGAAGTCAGAAAATTCAATATTCAACAGCGTCCGACTTCTAAAAATCTGACATCCGACTTCTAAAAAAAAGTATATGGTTTATCTGACCAGAAGGGAAACGTTTAATGCTGCGCATAAGCTTTGGGTAGACGCCTGGAGCATAGAAGAGAATCTGGCGGCTTTTGGCAAATGCGCCAACAAGAATTGGCACGGACACAATTATGAATTGTTCGTGACGGTGAAGGGCCGGCCCGACCCGGTGACTGGCTTTGTGATAGATGTAAAAAAGTTGAGCAAATTGGTCAAGGAAGTGATTACAGATATTGTAGATCACAGCAATTTGAATTTGGACGTGGCCTTCATTCCCAAAGGGATGCAGCCAACCACCGAGAATTTGGCAATCCTGTTCTGGCAGCAGTTGGCACAGCATTTGGAGGGTTGTCAATTGCATTGTATCAAGCTTTGCGAAACCGAAAATATCTATGCCGAGTATTATGGGGAAGAATAGTTTTAAACAGAATGGGCAAGCCATTGTTGTTTATTCTATTACATGACCAATCCACTAACCATGTCGTACCAAATTAGCGAAGAATATAATAGCGCGACTTTAGCGAAATTGATAAAAAGCTACGAAACCGTCCTCAAAAATGTAGGTGAAGATATTGATCGGGAAGGTTTAATGAAAACGCCCGAACGCGCCGCCAAAGCGATGCAATTTTTGACGCAGGGTTATGACCAGGATGCTGAAGAAATTTTGCGTTCGGCGATGTTTCGGGAGGATTATAGCGAAATGGTTTTGGTTAAGGATATTGAGTTGTATTCTTTATGCGAGCATCATATTCTGCCATTTTTTGGCAAAGCTCATGTTGCTTATATTCCGAATGGTTATATTGTGGGCTTGAGTAAAATCCCGAGAGTAATTGATGTATTCGCGCGACGTTTGCAAGTGCAAGAACGCCTCACGCATGAAATATTACATTGCATTCAAGATACGCTCAATCCTTTAGGTGTAGCAGTAGTCATTGAGGCGCAACATATGTGCATGATGATGCGTGGTGTCCAAAAACAAAACTCTTTGACCACAACCTCAGCGTTTACTGGTGAATTCCGGCGGGTAGAAACGCGCAGCGAGTTTCTGACGCTGATCGGATCGAATTTGCATTAATCAAGTTGAGATGTTCAGGAGCTTAGGAGTTGAGTTTAAACTCCTCAACTCCTCAACTTTCTAAACCCAATATATGAAATCATACATTTTTCCGGGGCAGGCTTCCCAATTCGAAGGCATGGGAAAGGATATGTACGAAGGCTCCGAATTAGCGAAAAACCTGTTTGAACAGGCCAACGAAATCCTTGGTTTCCGCATCACCGATGTCATGTTTGAAGGTACAATGGAAGATCTTAAACAGACCAAAGTGACCCAACCTGCGGTGTTTCTACATTCTATCATAAAAGCAAAATTATCAGGCGATGCTTTCCAACCAGATACTGTAGCAGGACACTCTCTGGGCGAGTTCTCAGCATTGGTGGCTGCGAATGCGATGAGTTTTGAGGATGGTTTGAAATTAGTATATCAACGCGCCCTTGCGATGCAAAAAGCCTGTGAATTACAACCCAGTACAATGGCTGCTATTCTTGGATTAGAAGATGAAGTAATTGAAAAAATCTGCGCCAGCATTAGCGATGATATTGTTGTTCCTGCTAATTATAATTGCCCAGGGCAGTTGGTGATCTCAGGCACGGTAAGTGGCATCGAAAAAGCAATCACCAAACTCACCGAAGCAGGCGCTAAAAGAGCGATTGTGCTTGAAGTTGGCGGCGCTTTTCATTCGCCCTTAATGCAACCCGCCCAAGATGAATTAGCCGCTGCGATTGAAGCAACGCTTATTAATACACCGATTTGTCCGATTTATCAGAATGTAAATGCCTTGCCAGAGAAAAATCCTGCTACCATCAAGCAAAACCTGATCACCCAACTCACCGCACCAGTACGCTGGACGCAAACGGTGCAAAATATGCTCAAAGATGGGGTGACCGAATTTATTGAAGTGGGCGGCACCGGCAAAGTGCTACAAGGTTTTGTGAAAAAAGTAGAGCGAAGCGCTGAAACAAGTGCGCTTTAATACTGGAATAATGGATTGATGGAATAGTGGAATAGTGGAGTATTGGAATAATGGAGTGTTGCAATGCTCCATTATTCCAACAAAAATTATCTTCCTCCGAAAAGGAAACCGAGCGAAAACGTCCAGCGCGAAGGCGTATCAGCAAAGTCAAATTCTTCATTGCCAAAGCGAATGTGGTCGCCGTATTTCTTGAAGTTACCTTCGTAACGTACATCCAGCATCAAATTCCAAATATCGAGTCCGGCGCCAGCCAACCAACTCAAGGTCAGGTTATCGAATTTTTGGTCATAATCGTTAAAATCAAACAAATCCGAAGCGCTATCTACAAAGATATGCCCTTCCGGCCCGGCCATCAAGCGCAGCGGGCCAAACTTATAACCCAACAATACCGGAATGTCCACGTATTGAAATTTCTCTTCTTTAATCTCTGTAATTTGACTGCTCAAATTGGTAACATCATACTCGGACGTACTAGAATTGAACAAAATCTCTGGTTGCAACAAAAAATTGTTGAATTGCGCCCGAATAACAAGCCCCCCATGAATGCCATATCTGGCTTCTTTCAGGGCTACCTCCAAGTCATCCAAGCCCCCGGGGCGAGTCACGTTGAAGTCTTTAGCTTCTAATTGAGTCGTACTCAAGCCGCCTTTAAGCCCGATTTTCAATTGGCTGTATGCGGGTGTTGCAAAAAGTGCACCTAATAGTACCAACAAGATGAAGTGTTTCTTGAACATAGTTTTGGTTTTTTCGATTTAGAACGAAATTAGGATGCAAGGTTTATTTAAGTACCCTACAAAAAAAAATGAAGTTAACAGAATTTTAACCCTGTTAGAACCAATTCCCCTATTTTAAAATGGATTCAATGCTTGAAAGCTCATCCTGCGTAAAATGCAGGTTTTGCAAGGCATCCAGGTTATTATCCAATTGCGCCACCGAGCTTGCACCAATCAAAACCGAAGTAATCCGTTTGTCCTTCAGCAACCAGGTCAAAGCCATTTGCGCCAGGGATTGCCCACGTTGCTTGGCAATGTCATTTAATCTCTGAATTTGGCTGAGCCTTTCCTCTGTAATTTCGCTTGTTTTTAAAAATCCATGCGATTTTGCAGCTCTTGAATCTTCTGGAATTCCTTTCAAATAACGATCCGTCAGCATCCCTTGTGCCAAAGGCGAAAATGGAATACAGCCTACGCCATTTTCTTCCAACACATCCAATAATCCTTCTTCCACCCACCTTACAAACATAGAATACTTGGGCTGATGGATCAAGCATGGCGTACCCAAATCTTTCAAAATCTCAATCGCACGCTTCGCTTCTTCCGCTTGATAATTGGAAATGCCTACGTACAAAGCTTTCCCTTGCCGAACAGCAGCATCCAAGGCCATCATCGTTTCTTCGAGCGGCGTATTGGGATCAGGACGATGCGAATAAAAAATATCCACATATTCCAAGCCCATGCGTTTCAAACTTTGATTCAAACTCGCCATTAAGTATTTGCGCGAACCCCACTCCCCATAAGGCCCCGGCCACATCAGGTAACCTGCTTTTGTCGAAATAATCAATTCATCGCGCAGATAACCGGAGAAGTCTTTTTTGAGCATCCGACCAAAATTTTCCTCCGCCGAGCCAGGTTTCGGGCCATAGTTATTCGCCAAATCAAAATGCGTCACGCCCCTATCGAACGCACGGCGCACCATATTTCTGCCATTTTCAAAAACATCCACCGAACCAAAATTATGCCACAAGCCCAATGAAATAGCGGGCAAGAGCAAACCGCTTTTACCACATCGATTGTACTGCATTTGCTGGTAGCGATCAGAAGCAGGAACGTAACTCATTATCAGGGTTTTAGAAAATTAAAAAAGTCTGAAATTCAGGCGAGTAAAGATAAAACTTCTCCATAAGTTAGAATATAAAACCCTATAATTTTGAAAATTGCTGTACTGAAAACCTAAAATATTTTTCAACAAACATTAAAAGCGAGTACAAATATTTGTTGTAACGTTTCTTACGTATGCATCGTCAAAGACAATTTTGGATGTTAGGTAATCGAACTTTACCTTTGAAACTTATAATATTCAGATAATTTCACCCTCAAACTAAACACGATATGTATCGCAGCTTTATCCTTTACCTATTTTTATTGCTTACCTGCACGAGTGCTTGCTTTGCGCAAAGTGGATCGAATAAACAATTAGAGACTACCTTTGATCAACTATTGTCGGAACAGTTTAAACAAAACGAGACGGGCTGTGCGGCGCTGGTGGCGCAGAAAGGACAGGTGATTTATAAGAAGGCATTTGGCATGGCGGATTTGGAATTGAATGTGCCAATGCAGGTGGATATGGTGTTTCGCATTGGGTCTATCACGAAGCAGTTTACGGCAGTAGCGATTTTGCAATTGATGGAGCAGGGCAAATTGTCTTTGCAGGATGAGATTACGAAGTTTATTCCTGATTATCCTACGCAGGGAAAGACCATTACGATTGAGCATTTGTTGACGCATACTTCAGGTATTAAGAGTTATACAAACATGGAAAAGTTTGGCGAGATTATACAAAAGGACATGAAACCGGAGGAATTGATTGCTTTTTTCAAGAATGAACCGATGGAATTTGACCCAGGCACTAAATGGAATTATAATAACTCTGGATATTTTTTATTAGGATATATCATAGAAAAGATTACCGGCAAGACCTATCCGCAATACCTGGAAGAAAACTTCTTCCAACCATTAGGCATGACGAATTCTTATTATGGCAATGATAGTAAGATTATTAAAAATCGGGCGTCTGGGTATCAACCTGGACCAAATGGAGTGGAGAATGCAGACCCAATGAGTATGACCTTGCCATATGCGGCGGGTTCGATTCAATCGACGGTAGAAGACTTGTTTAAATGGCATCAGGCATTACATTCCTATCGATTAATCAAGAAAGAAAACCTGGAAAAAGCTTTTACAGAGTATAAATTGAAGGATGGCAAAGGCGTGGAATATGGCTATGGCTGGGCATTGAGTAAAGTACAAGATAGCCCAAGCATAGAGCACGGCGGCGGCATTAATGGCTTTTTGACGAATGCGATTTACTTGCCGAAAGAAGGGGTATTTGTAGCGGTATTTTCTAATTCACTTGCGAAATCCCCCGATTTAGTCTCCGGAAAAATGGTAGCAGCGGCGATAGGTAAGCCTTATCCTAGCAAAGCGATTGACTTGGAAGACCAGGTATTACAAAATTATGTAGGAATGTATGTGCATGAAGAAGGCGGCGAAAGAAGTATTTTGAAAGAAGGCAAACAATTATTCACGCAAAGGGGCAGCGGAAATAAAACGCCCATCAAAGCATTTGCAAAAGATCAGTTTTTCTTTGATAACTCCCTGACTATCTTGGAATTCAAAAGAGATGCCACCGGTAAAGTGATTACAATGGTATCAAATGATCGGGGTAAAATAATGAATTGGAAGCGCACGGATGTAAAGAAAGACCTAAAAGTACCAGCAGCAGTACTACATACGTATGTAGGAAAATACGAATTGAATGCTAATCTTCACCTCACGATCAGCCAAGAAGGAGAACGCTTATTTGCCTTACCTACCGGCTATCCAAAGGAAGAAATATTTCCGGAGTCGGAAAACGTGTTTTTCTCTAAAAATGTAGATGCCCGTATAGAATTTGTAAAAGAGGCGGACGGAAAAGTGACAAAGTTGATTTTACATGAAGGCGGCAAAGATATGGAAGGCAAGAAGATACAATAGAAAACTGCAATATTATGATACAAGTAAGCCTATAAGGTTTTGAAGACTTTATAGGCTTTTCATTTTGTAAAGAATTTTCTTGGTAGTTTATTTAACTCCACGCCGTCACTGGGACGGTGTACAGTGATGCAGAATAAGGTATTTGGTAGAAACGGTCTCAGACCGATTAATGATAACCACCGGATGCAATCCGGCGGCAGCGTACTTTTATTTTTGTATGGTGCAAGTTTGAAAAAACCGGCGCGAGCATGGGAAAGCAACTCGATTATGTCGGTTTACTATGTTTTGTAAAGCTCTCATTCTTACTCTCCCCAAACTTTTGTAATCCGATCCTTTATCTTCTTTTCATTTTCACTGATTTTGATTTTAAGTTCTTCTATTTCC
>JANRME010000179.1:0-15858 GCA_033761835.1 Saprospiraceae bacterium | reverse complement strand
TTGGGGATTTCCGTTTCGCCGCGTATTTTCACTTTTTTATTCAAAAAAGGCAGCTGCTATAGTGCTACCAAGCCCACCAGGATTGACTAATGCTTTGTTTCCAAATAATGTTTTTTGAGCAAATCTTCGCCAAAGTCGTTGCCTTTCTCCCGCAGGATGGCGTGGATGTGATTGCCGTCATTTTGAAAACCCACATTATCATATTCGATTAAAAAATCAGGACCGTTTATAATATAGTAATGTGGTTTGTTGTTCTCTAGGCTTCCCACCCAGGCGAAATAGATTTTCTCCATACCTGTTTTCAGCACCTGCTCGAACAGGCGATGGGCTGTTTCATGCTCAAAATTATGCATATATTCCTGGATCAGGATTTTCAACATGGCTTGTTGGTCTTCATTCAGCTCTGCTGCTGCAATACCGTAATAGGAACTAATCCGTTGGCTGCTATTCGGATTGGTAATAATATCATTGGGTACTGCCTCTTTCAGAATAGCCTTTGCCTGCTGGCTTTCCGACAGCATATTGATGAGCATAAACCCGTAATCTTCTTCTTTGCTCAACACCCGCCAACCGGCATATTTGGAGGATTTTACTTCGGAAGGGTCGGTGCCATAAAAAAATGGAGAAGTCACTATTTCCTTGCCTTTGACGGTGATATTTAAAGCCAGATGATGCCCTCCAAAATCCAGTCCCCAGGGTTCTTTACTTTGTGGCTTACCCCAAACGGAAATGTAATAATTGTCGTGCGCCCATTTCAAATCCTGCGTCATTTTCAGGGTTTTCTGGTCTATCTCTCCCTTATCAAAGGCTTCTTGATACAAAGTATTTAAAATATCATCCAATGCCATGATGCTGGTGGTTTTCAGGTAGCCCTGCGAACTCAACACCGCCGTGAGAATCCTATGAAAAGCCATTCGACTCTTATCGGAAAGCGAACCATACTGGATGCCAGGACGAGGCACCATCCCAACTGGCAGATTTGTCCATTTTTTTCGCAAAGTGTCTTCAAAGGCGTAGCTGACCTTTTGCAACTCTTCTGCATTCAAGGTAATCAAAAATTGCTGTACGCTTGTTTCGAGGGAGGCATTGGCTTGTGCAAAAGTAATATTACATTCTGCTATGCAAAACATGATAAGAACTAAAAATGGAAGTAATTTTTTCATGCCCTGAAATATTCTATGATTTATAATTTATTGCAATACAAATATTTAACTGAAATAAATGAATGTCGGGTTGGGAAAAACTATGAACGGCTACAATTTGAACATTAATCTTGCAAGGTATAATTTATTTTATTGATTATTAGCTTTTTAGAAAAACATTTCCCCCTTTCGCAATCAATATTATTTGGATTTGATAAAGGGCGCTTTCACGGAAAGCAAAATATTAAAATTGAAATTAAGACTTGCCGGATTTTCGTTTAGAAGCATACTTCACTTCCTTATCCAATAACAAAGCTTCTTGTAAAATTTCATGCAAGACATCATCCTGAACATCAGCAGCTTTTGCATAAGTAATACCTGCTACTTGCTTTCGATCTTTGAAATCAAGCAAACCTTGCTCGTTGGAAAGCTCGTTGGCGCGGGTGAAAGCGAGTTCTACACTGCCGTCTTTGGTCGGATTGAGATAGCAAATCCAACTTTTGCGATAGTAAAAAGGTATTTTGTAGCGCATTTTTCCACTTACTTCGGGGTAGGAAGTGATGAGTTCATGCAGGTACAACATGATTTCCTGCTGATTGCCTTCGCGCTCATAGATATAGTCAAGACAAGCGTCCATATCAAGTGAATTCAAAAGTAATGTCTTATTTTTACTGAAATATTTCAACACCTAACCGTATGAAAATTATACCAACCCTTTGTTTTCTTGCTTTCTCATCGCTTTTGCAAGCGCAATATATGCATCCTGACATCTTAAAAAAATCCTGGCAAGCGCATTGGATTGCGGTACCTGGGGAACACGTTAAAGATTATGGCGTTTATCTCTTTCGCAAAAGCCTAGATTTATCAGAAAAACGGGATTCATTCATTATTCACGTTTCGGCGGACAATCGCTACAAACTCTTTGTTAATGGCAAACTGGCTTCGCATGGCCCCGCGCGGGGCGATTTTTTTCATTGGTATTTTGAAACGGTGAACATTGCGCCTTTTCTACAAAATGGTAAGAATCAAATAACGGCGGTCGTTTGGAACGATGGCGAGTGGACACCGATGGCGCAGATGTCTTTGCGTACGGCTTTTATCTTGCAAGGCAATACCGAAAAAGAAGCAGTTTTAAATACCAATAAAAGCTGGAAGTGCATTCGAGATGAAAGCTACAAGCCGCTGCCAGCGGATTTGATTTATACTTATTATGTCGCTGGCCCTGGCGAATTGATTGATATGAATCTTGCCAAAATCGGCTGGAAAAATACGGATTACAATGATTCCAACTGGAAAGATGCCGCTCAATTGGAAATTGGCGTTCCCAAAGGTGTCTTCGATTGGGCTTATGGCTGGATGCTCGTGCCTCGCCCGATTCCACAGATGGAATTGACGCCGCAACGTTTACAAAAAACTCGTAAAGTCGAGGGCGTGCAAGTGCCAAGCGTTTTTCCCGCGCAGAAAGCGGCTTTTAGCATTCCGCCAAATACAATGGCTACGATTTTATTAGACCAGACTTTTCTGACCAACGCTTATCCCACTCTGGTTTTTAGCAAAGGTAAAAATGCGCTCATTTCTTTGAGTTACGCCGAGGGATTGTACGTCAACGAAGGAATTGAGCCATTTTGGAAGGCGCAACGCCAAAAAGGTAACCGCAACGAAATTGAAGGGAAACGCTTTGTCGGCAAAGAAGACCGTATTATATCAAATGGTGCTGACTATCAGGAATTTACCTCGCTCTGGTGGCGGACGTATCGGTATTTGCAAGTAAAGATTCAAACCAAAGCCGAAGCATTGGTCATTGAAGATTTATATGGCACGTTTACAGGCTATCCTTTTGAATTTACTGCTAAGTTTGATGCGGGCGACCCGAGTTTAAATCAAATCATGGACATCGCCTGGCGAACGGCGCGGCTTTGCGCCAATGAAACCTATATGGATACACCATATTACGAACAATTGCAATATGTGGGCGACACGCGCATTCAGTGCCTCGTCTCACTCTACAATAGCGGCGACGAGCGCCTGATGCGCCATGCCATTGACTTGATTGATTACTCGCGTATCGCCGAAGGTATCACCATGAGCCGCTACCCAACTGCACAACAGCAAATTATTCCGCCATTTTCATTGTGGTGGATTGCGATGTTGCACGATTATTGGATGTACCGACCAGACGCTGATTTTGTAAAAAATAAACTGCCTGGAATGCGACAGGTATTGCATTTTTTCAATCAATACCAGCAAGGTGATGGCTCTTTGAAAAATGTGCCTTACTGGAATTTTACAGATTGGTGCGAAGCCAAAGGCTGGAGTGGGGGCGTTGCGCCGACTGGCAAAGACGGCAATTCGGCAGCGCTGGATTTTCAATTATTGTGGTCGTATCAAACCGCCGCAACTTTGGAAAAAAATCTCGGCTCGCCCGAAAATACTGCTCTTTACGAAAAAAACGCGGCACAACTCCAACAAACGATTCGTGAGAAATATTGGGATGCTCAAAAACAATTATTCGCGGATACGCCCGAAAAAACACTGTTTTCACAACACGTCAATGCTTTAGCTATTTTGACTAATACTACCAGCAACGCTGAAGCCAAATCTTTAGCAAATAAAATTCTGACCGACACTTCGCTTGCACAAGCCACTATTTATTTCAAATACTATGTAAATCAATCACTTATTAAAGCTGGCTTGGGCAGCGACTATTTGAATTGGCTGGGCGATTGGAAAAATAATCTTCACTATGGCATGACTACCCTCGCCGAAATTTCTGACGTCAACCGAACTCGCTCCGACTCGCACGCCTGGGGTGCGCATCCAAATATCGAGTTTCTGCGTACCGTCCTTGGCATTGACAGTGCTGCGCCAGGTTTTCAAAAAGTGAAAATTGAACCTCATTTGGGCAATTTGACCAATGCTTCTGGCAGTATGCCGCATCCAAAGGGTACGATTTCAACGCATTACAAACAAGAAAAGAATAACTGGACAGCAGAAATTTCGCTTCCGCAAAATACGCCTGGCGTTTTAATTTGGAAAGGAAAAGAATATCTGTTAAAAGCAGGTGAAAAAACAATTATCAAATTGTAAAAATCAACTTTAACATCTTTAAAAAATATAGTTTTGAAGCGGTTTTTTAAATCGCAAAGATTTATAAAATCCAATAATTACAAAACAATGCTTTTATGATAAAGTTATTTACTTTTTTATTCACTTTATTTATCGCAACGTTTTCTCCTGCTCAAAATGCGTCCATGAATATAATGACTTTCAACATCCGCCTGGCAACGACCGACGATGGCTATAATTATTGGAAAAACCGCACCGAGTTGGTTCGTAGCATGATTCAATACCACGAAGCGGAAATTGTTGGTTTGCAGGAGGCTATGAAAGTGCAATTAGATGACTTATCAAAAATGTTACCCGATTACGAATGGTTTGGACTTTGCCGCACGGATGGCACTACAAATCCTAATCCGGACAACGAATTTTCCGCGATTTTGTACAAAAAAGATCGCTTCGAACGCTTGGATGGCGCGACCTTCTGGCTCTCCGAAACGCCCGAAAAACCTGGCTCCAAAAGCTGGGATGCCGCCATCACGCGCATTGTCACCTGGGCGAAGTTCCGCGACAAGCAATCGGGCAAGGAATTTTTTCATTTCAATACGCATTTCGACCATGTTGGCACGAAAGCACGCGAGGAAAGCGCTAAGATTATTCTGGAAAAAATTGCCGCCATTGCTGGCGATGCACCGATTGTTTTGACGGGCGACTTCAATTGCAACGAAACCGAGACACCTTACCGCCTCATCACCGATAAAAATGACAAACGCCATCTGCAAGATGCGATGCTTATTTCCAAATTGCCGCATCACGGGCCGCTGAGTACCTGGAGCGGATTTAGTTTTCCTGGCGTGCCGGGGCGTCGGATTGATTTTATTTTTGTAAAAAACAAAGTTGAAGTGTTAAAGCACGCGATTCTTTCTGATTCCTGGAGCGGAAGATTTCCTTCCGATCATTTACCGGTTATTAGCAGGGTGGCTATTTTTTAGTTTTTTTTAATATTTTCATTTCTTCTTCAGAAAGTAATTCTTTTAATGGAATATGCATAATGGTAAGATTGTATGAAAGGTAAAATGTCTTACCGTCTCGTGACAGCTTGGGACAATGTTCATCGTAACCTCCAAAATCGCTTAAATAAATCTGACGGGGTTCTCGCCATTTTCCATTTTCTTTTATGCTCAAAAACACGTTGGACTCATCATTGAAGTTCCGCTTGAAAATAAAAATTCGTTCCGTCTGATCCATATAAGGTTGCTCCTCTTCGTCCACAGAATTAAAGAACTCAAAATTTATCGGCTCTTGAAACGCTCCATTCTTCCATTCAGAAATCCAGAGATCAAGGCTAAGGTTTCCGTTAGGTCCAGGTTTTGATCCGGGTTTATTGGAAATGAAGATGACCGAGCCATCCTTCAATTGTTGGGCATAGCAGCTATGATAACCAATGGTATTCAGGGCTTCAATATATTGTGGGCTATTCCAATGGTCGCCTACTTTCTCCGCCATCCAAATGTGGGTAAAGGTGCTGTCAGGCGCGTTGAGTTGTGGAGCAGGTCTGCGAGAAACAAAAAATATCCTGTTGCCTTCAAAATTCAGGTTTGGGTAATAATCGAGTGAATCGTTGGCAAAAGACATTTTCCTTTTATTATAGACGTTTCCATTTTTCAGATCGTACTCAAAGAGTGTCACTGCCATTCTTCCGCCCTTATAGGTTTTCCAAACATGCCTTCCACTCTGTTTTCCTACAGAGGTTCGCTCGGAGGTATATAATTTTCTTCCATCCGGAGAAAAAGAAAAACCGTTGGTAATCTTTATCAAGTCACCAAAGGTAGAGATTAGCCCTTGCCGTTGCCCAAAGGCATTCAAGGAAGTGCAGAAATATAATATTAAAAATAGTTTCAATGTTTTCATAGTCACCCTTTTAGAAATATCAGTCTGAAAGATGATGTAATAACTTGAATAAAATTTGTCTAAGATTGCTTTTCTCATTCAAAACAATACGAACAAATGTTCGTATTTATGGTTAAAATATCGTATCTTTGCTGCAAACCAATGAATTGTTGAACCATGCAAGCTGTATCGAATAGTGCATTAGAACAAGAATTTCAAGCGCGCATTGACCATGACGAACGCATTGAGCCGAAGGATTGGATGCCTGAGGCATATCGTAAAACTTTGATTCGTCAAATCTCTCAACACGCTCATTCTGAGATAGTTGGCATGTTACCAGAAGGCAATTGGATCACCCGCGCGCCCTCGCTGCGCCGGAAAGTCGCTTTGATTGCAAAAGTGCAGGACGAAGCTGGTCATGGTTTGTATCTCTACGCTGCCGCAGAAACGCTTGGTATTGAGCGAGATACACTTATCAACGAATTACATTCCGGCAAAGCCAAATATAGCAGCATTTTCAATTATCCAACCACCACCTGGGCGGATATGGGCGCGATTGGCTGGCTGGTAGATGGCGCTGCGATTATGAATCAAGTGCCGCTATGCCGCACGTCTTATGGACCTTACGCGCGTGCAATGGTGCGGGTTTGCAAAGAAGAAAGTTTCCATCAACGGCAGGGTTATGAAATTATGCTCACGCTGTGCCAAGGCACAGAAGAACAAAAGCGTATGGCGCAGGATGCCCTGAATCGTTGGTGGTGGCCAAGTTTGATGATGTTTGGCCCGAGCGATAAGGATTCACAGCACACCGAACAAAGCATGAAATGGCGCATCAAGCGTTTCACAAATGACGAATTGCGACAGCGTTTTGTAGATATGACCGTTCCGCAGGCGGAATTTCTGGGATTGACCGTACCCGACCCTGATTTGAAGTGGAACGAGGAAACCCAGCATTACGATTTTGGTGAAATTGATTGGGATGAATTCCGGAATGTAGTGAAAGGCAACGGCCCTTGCAATCGGCAACGTTTGAGAGATCGCGTAAAAGCGCATGAAGAGGGTGCCTGGGTACGCGAAGCGGCTATGGCTTACGCCGAAAAAAGACAGAAGAGAGAATTGGAGACAAGGAGACTTGGTGATCAAGTGCGAGCGTAAGTGTAAAGATCAAGTGACAAAATGCGAGAAAAATTATCAATCATCAATTGACAATTATCAATGAAAAAAGACTGGCCTCTTTGGGAGGTTTTTATACGAAGCAAAAATGGACTGAGCCATAAGCACGTTGGTAGCCTGCACGCCGCCGATGCGCAAATGGCAATCGAAAACGCCCGCGATGTCTATACGCGTCGCAATGAGGGCATCAGTATTTGGGTGGTGGAATCGAAGCACATTACTGCCTCCAGCCCTAACCAAGCGGAGTCTTTATTCGACCCGGCAGATGATAAAGTGTACCGCCACCCTACTTTTTACAACTTACCCGATGAGGTGAAGCATATTTGATGGTTCTTGGTATTTTAGGGTTATGGTTTTATAGTAAAAAACCTATTGCACCATAGCGCTATCGCACCATAACACCAAAACACAATGACATTACAAGAAGCCCATTTAGAATACATACTCCAAATAGGCGATAACGCCCTCATCCTCGGTCAGCGCCTCGGTGAATGGTGCGGCCATGGCCCTGTTCTGGAACAAGATATTGCGATTACGAATATTGCTTTAGACTTGATCGGGCAAGCCCGCAGCCTGATGCAATACGCCGCCGAACTCGAAGGCAAAGGCAGAGACGAAGATCAAATGGCTTTCCTGCGCGATGCCTGGGATTTTCGAAATGTGCTATTAGTCGAGCAACCCAATGAAGACTGGGCTTACACGATTACGCGGCAGTTTCTTTTCGATGCTTTTAATTTTTATTTTCATCAAGAATTGACCAAAAGTAAGGATGAGCATTTAGCGGCGATTGCAGAAAAATCCCTGAAAGAAATCACGTATCACTTGCGTTACAGCTCGGAATGGATGATTCGCTTGGGCGATGGCACAGAGTTGAGTCATGCAAAAATGCAAAATGCCGTAAATGATTTGTGGATGTTCACAGGAGAACTGACCGAGATGAATGAAGTCGATAAAATCATGATTGCTGAAGGCATTGGCGTAGATTTAAATATAATAAAACCTTTATACGATCAAAAAATCGCCGAAATTTTAGAAGAAGCGACTTTACAAAAGCCCGCCGATACCTGGATGCAAAGTGGTGGAAAACAAGGCCGACATACCGAGCACTTGGGCTATATCCTTGCTGATATGCAGTTTATGCAGCGCGCTTATCCTAATATGAAATGGTGAAAAAGAAAAGGCTGATGTTTCCATCTAAATGGAATTGCGCCATCAGCCTTGATTAACAGTCGGGTGAAAATTATTTAATAGCAGGCATATCTGCCACAATTTTCCATTCCCCGCTTTCGGTTTTCGCCAGCAGCAGGTAGCTCACAAAAGCCAGTTTTTGCCCTTTCATGCTCACTTTTACAAAAGCATTATTGCCGTTGATGTCAAGAGAGGAAATAGCTACGGTGCGCTCTTCTCCACCTATTTTTTTGTCGGTTAGCAATTGCAAGTAGGTAGCTTTGTCTATCGTACTTACTGCATTACTGCCCATCAATCGATTCAAATAAGCGCGGTATTGGTCATCCAGGATTGTACCCATAGCCGTTGCATCCTGAGTATCAGCGTATTTCGCAAATTGAGTGACAACAGTTGTAATTTTTTCTTTGTCCTGTTTGCTAATATTTGTAAGGCTGATTAAAGTGGAAGAAAATAGCAAAATCATTGCGATTGATTTTAACATGGTGATAAAGATTTATAGTTACGAATATTGATTACAATTGAATCTTAACGGAAGTGCGCATCCTCGAATGGTGATAAAAATCGTCGGACTCGCTGTACGCCAACAGCAAATAGTATGTTTTGCCGGGCTTTAAATGCCAATGATACGGGTCTGCTACCTTTAGTGGAAACTGGAATGACAGGTGTGTGCCGTCTTTTGTTTCAATGCCTGTTCGATTAAAAAGTGCGTCCTTGCCGCCCAAGGTGCTTATTGGGATATGGTCGCCTGGTTGACGGATATAATGCTCTTCGATGAAGACTTCTCCCTTCTGTATGCAGCCCATAATAAGGTGAGTCCCTTTCAATTCGTCGGATTTATTAAATCCAATAGCGACCCACCCCTGGGTAGGCGCGAAAGCCTCGATTTGTAGGCTATCCTTTACCAGTTCCCATCGAACCGTCATCCCATTTTTACTTACTTCTTTCATTTCATTTTGATTGCAGTCAAATAGGTTTAATAAAACCATTATAAACAATAATAAATTCATATATTGATGTTTTAATTATTGATATATCAATTTTTAAGACAAAAAAATTTATTCGAAATTTTCGTACATTTTATTCAGCACCTGCATTAGCTTTTGAGCATCTTCAGGCTGAATATTTTCCAGTCCTTTTTTACGAGCGCTAATAGCCAGAGGGATTATCTTTTCTACCAATGTTCTTCCTTCTTTTGTCAGAAACAAAGCATAGGTTCTTCGATTATTCTCAACGGGCTGCCGTACCACCAGTTCCTGTTTTTCCAATAGATCCAGGATTCGGGTCATGGAGGCTGGGTCTTTATAGGTCAAATTCGCAATTTCTCGCTGATTGATACCTTCGTTCTCGCTGATACGCTTTAGTACGACCCATTGGTCGCCGGTTATACGAATGTCATTCGCCTCAAATAATTGTTGAGAGTATTTACGGAATTGCCGCACCGTTCGTTCCAGTAAAAAAAGATAGACTTCTTCTAATTTTAAATCTTCCAATTTTTATCAATTATTGATACATCAACAAATATACAGGCAATTATGACCTCAGGCAATAAGCATTCACTTTTTTAAGATTATTTTAACAATTCCTGCTATATCTTTTAATTTTCTGATGGAGTGCATTTGGGCTATATCCTTGCTGATATGCAGTTTATGCAGCGAATTTATTTTAATATGAAATGGTGGAATTCTGGTTTAGGAAGTGGAGAAGGTTCATCTTAAGGGAATATCTTAGCTTTTTAAACGGCCTCCACCGCCTAAAACCCTTTCAAATACTACCTCGATCTCACCTTTTGTGTTTCTATTTTTTTCATCGGATATTCAAACTTCACAGGCTGCCCATTCAAATTCCCTTCAATCCATACTATTAATAAGTCTCCCTTTTGAGTATAATTAATCCTTTTAGGAAAACTTTCCTCTTTTTTCTCAAAAGATAAAAGCTTATTCTTCGTATTTACCAAATTAAAAAAAGAAGGCGCTCCATTTTCGACTATACCCACGAAAGTCCACTGATCGTTGAGTTTTTCAATGCGGAAGTGTTCTCTCGAAACGGTATCTTTTCCATTGATACTGAATACTGTACATTCTAATTTTTCATCCATTTGTTCCCAATGTTCTTCATAAATGCTATTTTGTTCTTGATATTTCCATTTACCTACCATCCATTCAAATTGCGAAATATCATCATGCTTCTGAGCAAAACTAGCCAATTGACTGCCTAATAAAATTAAGAGAAGAATAATTTTTTTTTGCAATGACATAATAATTATGTTTTTATAAAATAAATTCTTTTATTCTTGACAAAATTAATATAATAAAAAGCCAGTATTGGTTAAAATTGGTTAAATAAAGTGAAATTTCATTATTCTTTAATATAAAAAACTTTACTCTTTTGTCCATTTTTGCTAAATACTTTTAATTCTCAAAAAAGTGCAAAAAAATTCTCGTGCTTCGATTTAGGTTTAATCAAGTTTTATAAGTCGGAATTTTATATTTCGATTTTTCCTTAGTAATTTGCCCCACCTTTAATCATCAAACGCGAGTTGCCTGCCAAAAGCCACCGGGATGAATGACATCATTGATTTGTATCGCAACGTCGTTATTCAAATTGCAACCCCTTACAGCACGGGTACGGGTTTCTATTTGCAAGAACCCAATTTGATCGTGACAAACGAGCACGTTGTGCGCGACAATGCCCAGGTAGTAGTAGATGGTGATGCTTTTCAAAAACAACTGGTCAAGGTATTATATATTGATTCTAAATATGACTTAGCATTCCTGGACGCTCCCGCCAATGCTCATATCCCTTCCATAAAACTGGGCGCTTCCAAGTCTTTGCGCGAAGGCGATCAGGTATTAGCGATTGGGCATCCGCTGGGTTTGAAATATTCTGCGACCAAAGGCATTGTTTCGAGTACCCGCCATAAGCAAGGCGATATTTTGTATATTCAACACGATGCAGCGCTCAGCCCTGGCAACAGCGGCGGACCATTGGTAGATGAAGTCGGGGATGTGGTCGGCGTCAATACTTTTATCATGCGGGATGGCAATAGCATTGGATTTTCCTTGCCAGTTAAATATTTGGACACTGCTATCCAGGAATTTCGAGCGGCAGGAGGCAAGATCGGTGCGCGTTGTGCTTCTTGTTCTAATCTCGTTTTTGAAGATACGGTTGAACAAGGTTACTGTCCGCATTGCGGTGCCAAAGTGCAATTACCGACCCAAGTAGAAACCTACGAACCATTAGGCATTGCCAAAACTTTGGAGGAAATTATCGAAAAAATCGGCTATAATGTAGCATTGGCGAGGGTGGGGCCTAATAAATGGGAAATTTTGAAAGGTAGTGCCAAAATTAATATTTCTTACTACGAAAAAACGGGACTTATCACTGGAGATGCTTATCTTTGTGTATTGCCCAAAGAAAATATCAAGCCCTTATACGAATACCTGCTCCGCCAAAACTACCACACCGAGAACCTGACTTTTAGCATTCGGGAGCAGGACATTATTCTTTCACTACTTATCTTCGACCGCTATTTGAACGTAGAAACCGGCTATCGTTTGTTTAGTCATTTGTTTGATAAGGCTGATTTTTATGATAATATCCTGGTGGAACAGTACGGTGCATTTTGGAAACGCGAAGAAGCCTGATTTCCTAAAAGCGACTTTGGAAATAATATTTTCCAAAAAGTGAACGTTGTTGAGAAGTAGCTAACACTAAAGGAAAAACATGGTGATATAGTGGCTCACTTATTCGCACTTCGCTACATCACCACAGAACACATCAGGGAATCGGCTTATACATATTGTTAAAATTTTATTTTAACATAAATTTTTCCTGCAAATGCAGGACATTCCTTAATATTGTATTTCAAAAATTTGGAATTTGACGGTTTGAATTTCAAAACGATTAGACTTCAAACCCTTGAACCTTTTAAGATAAAATCCTTTATGAAAAATCTCAAAAATCTACTCGCTGTCTGTTTCCTGTTCTTGATGACGTTATCGCTCAACGCTCAGGATATCCACTTTTCTCAGTTTTATCTTTCCCCATTAAACCTGAACCCTGCGATGACTGGGGTGATGAATTGTAACATTCGCCTGGTGGCCAATTACCGCAATCAATGGGGAAGTATTTTACGCTCCAATGCATTCAGTACTTACTCGGTTTCCTACGATCAAAAAATTCCGGTTGGCCGGTACGATTATTTTGGCGTAGGTGGCACTTTTTGGGGTGACCGCGCAGGGGAGTCCAATTTTGCTACCCTTACGGGCAAGTTTTCAGGCTCTTATAGCAAGCGAATGGGCGGTACGCGCAAGTACGGCAATTACCTTGTAGTCGGTGCAGAAGTAGGCTTGGCGCAACGCAGTATTGACTTTTTGAACTTGCGTTGGGGTACACAGCATGATGGTGAGGGCGGGTTTGATCCTAACCTGCCAACCCAGGAGACGAGATTCGACCGCGATAATTTCTTGTTTGCTGATGTGGCAGCAGGCTTGTTATGGTTTATGGTCAAAGACGAGAATACCAATTTTTATATAGGCGGTTCGTTTCATCACTTGAATCGTGCCGATCAATCCTTTAGCAGCCAGGATAATGATTTATTGTACAGCCGCGTGACAGGCCATGTGGGCGGCGAGTTTTTAGTGGGCGATAAGTTTGGCGTGGTGCCGGGAGCTATCATTATGAAGCAAGGACCTTCTATGGAAGTCAATGCTGGCGCAAGTCTTAAGTTCTTGTTGGGCAATCGCTTGGAATATCAAGCTTTCCAGATTGGTTTGTGGGGCCGCTTGGGTAATAAATTTGTACCTGCTGGCGAAGGCACTTCTGAAGAAGTGAGCATTCTCGGTGATGCTGCTATTATTTCTACCCGTTTTGATTACAATAACTTTAGCCTTGGCTTTAGCTACGATATCAACATCTCCCCGCTCAAAGCAGCCAGCAACTCCAACGGCGGTTTCGAGTTTGCAATGGTTTATAAAATTTGTAACCAAGCTCGTCGCGGTGTATATTGCCCCAACTTCTAAATCGAAAACCTTGCAGGTTTCTCAAGAAACCTGCAAGGTCAATTCAAAAATAATTCCTATCTTAGAACGTTCAAACAATAAATTCGACATCTCCCGAAAACGAAATGATGAACGAACGATAGGGAGTGAGATTGCAGTTCTTCGAGAGGATTAAGGGCAGATCTGTTTTTGAACAAACCTTGGGAGATTCATTCAAAAGAGAGAAGGCTACAAATTGAAATTTCTAATTTGATTTTTATTCGCTAAGCCCCCTCGAATTGTTTAACTTTGCGAAAACGGATAGGATCAGAGATTTAGAGGGTATCTTATTCATTAAAAAAACACAAAGACATGTTTGGTAACAATTCTACTTCAAAAAAGGAGGCAGGTAAACCTAATGGTACACCAAGTTCTAATACCTTCAATACTTTGGTACAAGGCACACTGGTGGAAGGCACCGTTAAATCAGAAAGCGATATACGCGTGGATGGCACGATCAAAGGAAAACTCATCTGCGATGCAAAAGTAGTGATCGGCCCTGCTGGTATGGTGGATGGCGAAATCAAATGCAAAAATGCGGTGATCGAAGGCAAGTTTCAGGGGCATCTGGAAGTATTTGAATTACTCAATATCCGCGAAAGTGCGAATGTAAATGGAGATATAAAAACTAATAAATTGATCGTACAATCAGGCGCAGCGTTCAACGTCAATTGCTCAATGGGCGAGATCAAGCCGCCAGTAAGCAATAATACTTTTAATTTGAAAAAAGAAGAAGAACAACCCGTACTGAAAGCAGCGAAGTAAAGGATTTACCATTAACTATTGTATTAGGTATTGATATTGAATGATTTAAATATATAGTTGCTTTATTACCTTATATTTTGCGGCTTTGCATTTTTGACTTAAAACATAGAATATGGCTGCTCCTTCCCCAGAGGATGAAGATAAACGTCGCCAGGGTACCGAATACATGAAATACACAGGCATGGCGTTTCAAATGGCCGCTACGATCGCGATAGGTATCCTGCTTGGTAGATTCCTCGACCGCCAGATGCATTCCAAACAGCCCTATTTTACAGCCCTTTTTGCAATGGTTTTCACCGGTGTAGCCATCTATTTGGCCATCAAGGATTTCCTGAAAAAAAAGCCATGAGCCACCGTTCCTTTTTTGCGCAACTCAGCCTCATCACCCTCATCCTTGCACTCGTATTAGCAAGCGCTTTATACTTTTCCACTTCCAAGCAAGATCAATTTTTTTCGTGGGGGACTTTATTGTTTTTTGTTATATTAACAATCGGAGTGTATTTTATTGCTAACCAGGCAGTTAAAAGCAAGAACAAGTCGAGAATTATTGCCCTTTCTATGGGGTTCACCTTTTTCAAAATGGTGCTGTGTGTTGCGATTGCGCTTGCTTACAAATCTTTGGTGACAAATGTCTCCTATCTCTTTGTTTTTATATTCTTGGCGATTTATATTGTTTACACTATTTTTGAAACGTCTATGCTGATGAAGCTATCCAAAATGAAATAATTGTTCACACCCTTAGTCCTTACGCTATGGAAAATCATGCTTACAAAGCCACCGTCAACAGTCAGTTTGAATTCTCAGAACTCGGCGCTGGTGAATTGGATATGGTTGTAGAAAACGCTCATACTTTTCACATTTTAAAAAACAATCAATCCTTTCGTGCGGAAGTAGTTGATAACGATTTTACAAATAAAACTTTTACGGTCAAAATCAACGGCAATTCTTACGAAATCAAGTTGGAAGACCAATATGATCAACTCATTAATCGCTTGGGCTTGACCAAACAAACCCAGTACAAAGTCAAGGATATCAAAGCGCCGATGCCGGGATTGGTGTTAAGTGTAAATGTTGAGCCGGGGCAAGAAATTCATCGAGGCGACGCGCTGCTCATTCTGGAGGCCATGAAAATGGAAAATGTCATCAAATCGCCCGGCGATGGCATTGTGAAGAAAATTAACGTAGAAAAAGGAGCTGCCGTAGAAAAAGGCCATTTATTGATTGAAATGGAATAATACTGTTTTTTAATTGATAATAATAATATAATACTTTTAAATAATTTATTGATTATCAATTATTTGAATTTTAACATCCTCGCTCCAAATTTGATATAGGGTTCGAATATTTGATGTTTGATAATGAACTTTGTATGAATGCTAAAATAAAATTATAATTGCGCATTTAAATTTTACATTAATCTGTAAATCAATACGTTAAAGGCGATTGACTGTGTACTGTCGCTTGCATACTGCTATAATTGCAAATTTTTGTGTTATACTTGTATTCAATTATCATAAAACCTTGAACCTGAAACCTTGAACCTAAAAAACACATGAGTGCTGTCTTTCTGGCTTTCGCCAATTCCTCCGAAAACCGCCTGCCTA
>JANRME010000178.1:0-22005 GCA_033761835.1 Saprospiraceae bacterium | reverse complement strand
TTGTCCTGTACTTAGAATCCGCTTTAATATCTGCTTTTTCATTTTCTATCCTGGTATTAAACTCCGCGATACTCTGGTCGTTTGCAGCAATCTTCTCCGCCGTTTCTCTTCTATAATTTTCTACATCTGCTAAATATGCTTCATTGGCTTCTTCCAATTTTTTATTTGCCGCTTCCACATCTTCCTGAGCCTTCTCCACATTTTGGGCAGAAGTATTGCAGCCAGCTAATAGAATACCTGTTGCCATAACAAAGGTAGCCAGCATAAAAATCAAGTTATTCTTTTTCATTTTTTGATATTTTTATTTAGTTGTTTTTAAAGTACCGTTTAACGAAAATACCGCTAAACGGTAGCTTTTAATGAAAGCAGCTAATTAAAGCGCTGCTATAACCTGTTGTAATTCCTCTTTGGTTTTACCAAGTTTAGTTTGAATTTTTTCAAACATTTCCCCTTTCTTACCTTCTTCAAAGGTCAGATCATGATCTGTTAGGGCTGGGAATTTCACTTTAAGCTTTGCCTTCTGATCGTTCCAGTTTGATTTTACTTCTTTAGAGTCCATTTTATTTGCTTTTATGTGAAAGAACTTCCACAATGCAAAGATGCGCTCTTTACAATCGGAAGGTGTTACATAATTAGAGGAAAGAGTTGTATGATTCACACATTTCGGTCAAGCGTTGCAGGTGATTTTTTAGAAATGTATTTCGTTTAAAAGCACGTTGTATTTCGTTATCATTTTTATTAATCATACTATTATTATGAATTTTATTTTTATTAATCACCATTCCTATATCCGGTAAATTTATGGTCACCGTTTCAGGATTCTTTGCAGCGCTCTCATTAGGACTTTCAAGAATAACGTCGTTATCCTTTGTCGTACTACCAATCTCTACTGCGTTCAATAACGATTTCCATTGGGTGGCGTTTTGAACATCTCCTTGCAAAATTTCATTCGCTTTCATTTTAATTCATTTTAATTTATTGGGAATATTTTTTTATTACTGATGTTAAGATACACTTTATTATATCCTGAGGTGTTACACAATTCCAGATAAGAGTTGCATAATTCACGTATATAGATTCTATTCAAAAAGCATAATGTTGTAAAAAAGCCTCCGGTGTTATTACCAGAGGCCATGTTCAGGGATTATGCGGAAAAACTGTTTAACAAATGGTTTTATTTGGTTTGGTGATCTTGGGCTTCGTTTATATTATTACTTTGTCTGTGCTTGATAACTCTCAAGATGCCCCTACCTAAAGATTGAACGACTTCGGGATTTTTCACAACTATATTTGTTATGCTGAGTTGCAAAACAGTGCCGAGCAATCTTCTAAATGGACTATTCGATACATTCACAAACAATGCTTTAGAGAGATAACCAGCGGTCAGCCCGACGGATACAGTCAAGATATTGTCTTTTACTTCCTGGGATGCGGCTGCTTCTTTGAAAGTGCTTTTGATGAGGTTGATGGGTCTTATGCTATCATAGGCTATATGGAATTGTTCTCTCATTACTTTTCCTTCTTCCATCTGCTTATTTTCCAGTAGGAGAATAGCGGCTCTAAGATCGGTTTCTGAATTTATTTTTTGCATGATGCTTAATATTATTGAAGCGCTTGTTTAATAATCAAACCGCTGATCGGTTTTGTAAGCCATTTATGAAGAAAAAAATGCAATATGATTCCCACTACTAAATAAAATGCCGCCACAATAAAAAAACCATAATAATATTTACCCAACAACTCCCCCAGCCACAGCGCAATACCTATATTCAATACAAGGACAAATAAGGAAATACTGATAATAACACTCAACCGTGATACTAATGAAGTCACGACAATCGTGATGGTTTCCAATAGTTTGAGCTTGGAAAGTTCATAGGTCGTCCTGCTGTATGTTTCCACTCTTTCAAATAATAATTCGATGGAGCTTGCCGGTGTTTCCATACATTTATTTTTTATAGTTTGTATCGGAGCTCAGTTCCTCTGCAACTTTTTCTGCTTTTTTCTTCCCATTTTCTACCATGCGGGTTGCTTCTTCTTGCACTGTTTCAAATTTCTGAGCAACGCTGTTAATAAAATCGTTGAATTTGGTGCTTAATTCTTCTGCATAATCCTCGCCTTTTTTAGAAATTTTCTTCCGCGTGGAAGAACCTTTATCGGGCGCAAATAAAATGCCTAAAGTAGCGCCGACGGCAACACCCGCCAATACACCTAATAATACTTTTCCTGCACTCATGATTCTTATTTTTTTGATATTCATTAGAAAGTTACTGAATGAAAAATTCAGCATAAGTTAATAACTTACACGGCCGTATTATTTTACAGCGTTATATTCTTTAAAGCTTCTAAAAGCCCAAATGCCTGGAGTAACCAGATGACCACGACAATTACCACAACCCCATTGAGAATGTTTTTAATTTTGCGATCCATGGGAATGTAAGTATTCACCAACCAAAGAACAACTCCTGCAACAACCAATACGAGTAAAATAGTTAATAAAGGCATGATGATAATTTTAATAATGATTAAAATCAAAGTTAATTCAATTGATACTTTATATCGTTACATAATTCTCGTTAAGAGTTGTATGATTCACACATTTCCATTGTCTTTCATACAATAAGTAGCAAGATACTGCCATAAGGTAGTGCTCCGTAGGAACCATACTTATTATTTGTTAATTTGGAAATCTTAAAGAGGTTTGATTATCAGTGTTTTATAAGTTTTACGCTAAAATTAGATGGCGTATTAAATCTGTTGGTTTTCTTGTATTTGCCCCAAAAGACAACGGATGGTACATTATCGGGAAATTTGCTGTCCCTTCTGCAAAAGCAGTCATATCTGTGAAAATGATTACAAGTTGAAAAGCAAATAGCACTATAATTATAGTGCCTTGACTAACTTTTTGATGGAACACCCTCTTGTAAACCACTCACTATCAATTTATTATACTTTGAAAAGTGAACAGCAAGTAGCAAAAAGCACTATACTTTTGATTTCAATCACTCTTTAGATGACCGTTTACTAAAGAATGTGCTCAGGCGATACTTTTCTTCGTCATATTGCTTTTTGAACTTATCTTCATTGCCATACACACTACTGCTTAATAGAAAGCTGAATGGTTTTAACACATCTACTTGCTCCATTAAAACTTTAGTGACAGCAATCATGGGCAAAGATAATACTAAGCCGGCAATGCCCCACATCGTGCCCCCAATGATTAGTGCTAAAACAGCAGCGAATGGATTAATCTTGACCGAAGAGCCTGCTACCTTAGGCGTGATGAAATTATTTTCTAGCGTTTGCACCAAGTTAAAAGAGATGACCACCGCAATTGGTTGCCATACAGTACCCGTTGTCGCTAAAGCATATAAAAAAGGTAAAAACCCACCAATAAATGTACCCACGTAAGGAATAATCGCTAAAATGCCCGCAACAAAGCCCCAAAAAAGAGCATATTGGATGCCGATCAGCCAAAGTGCTATGCTATTCAAAACGCCGAGAATCAGCATAACGGTAAGGATACCGGACAAATATTTCTGCGCTACTTTCTTGATTCTATCCAGTAGGTCTGCTATCTGCATTCTTCTTTCTGGGCTAAATTGGACCAGGGCGAATTGCTTAAAGGCAGAACGATATAGCAAAAAGAAAAAAGTGTAGATGAGAGTGAGTATCAAATTGGCAATAAAAGCAGTCGAAGAGCTTAAGCCTTGCCCTAGAAATGAGAGTGGACCTTCCAATATTTTAGAGAAATTCTCCGAGATCCAATCTTCTCCTTCTGTTTTTGAAAAACCAATCTTTTGATTTATCCACGCAAAAATATCATTGATTGCAGTTTGTAGCTTCTCGCCGATAGAAGATAAATTCTGTATCACATCGACCAATTGCATGGATAATAATGTTAAAATACCAGAAAGGGGTATTAAAATAACTAAAAACGTCAAAAAAATTGCTGGAATGCGCCACGAAATCCAACGCTCAAAAAAAGCGCAAATAGGCATGAGCATCAGAGCGAAAAAAGCAGCAAACGTCAATGATACCAGTATAGTTTTCCCGATGATTATGATATAACCTGTTAAAAATACAATGAGCAAGGCGAACCCCACACGTTGCAGATTAATGAAACGGTTTTCCATATATGCTTTTGGTTAAATGATTTGTCCTTTAAATTTATCATTGATCCATTTCACACTAGACTAATATACTGCAAATTCAAGCTTTTCTCCTAATCTCCATCGAAAAATGCTTGACACCAGTACGACTAGCATAACTTATGCTACTCTACCATTTAATTGCACTTTAGATTAACAATTGTATGGACACAACTCTACTTAATAAAAAAATCACTTTTACTCAATTGCTGGTAAAAGTGATTCCTATTTTTGGTAGTGGTTCAAAGCAGTTACTCTGCTGTTCAGATTTTGCAAATCTCAAAGATTTACAAAATCTCATCCACTCATTTGACCCAGCACCTTATTTTTTAATGCAAGCCCTTAGAATCTGTACCCCAAAGAAACTTGACCCACAGAATTTTTGCCCTCACTCAAAAATGGTTTGGCATTTTCTTTTGTCACATTCAAAAACCCTTGATTATAACGGATACCAATCAACAACTTGTTGAAATTAAAGCTTAATCCGCCGGTAAGACCTGCATCAAATTTATTAAAGGCATCTACAACGACCGTATTATCATTATACACTTCATAATCAGGTGTAGAGATCAAATAGGACGCGAAGGGTCCCAACTGTACATCAACGCTGCCTAACTTAAAAGCCACCGGCAAAAAGAAATCCACATAATTCATGTCCAGCGTTTGACGCTCGCCAAGTGGCTCAAAATCAGCACCTTTAACCGAGTAGCTTAATTCGGGTTGTATCGACATAAAGTCGGCTACTACTGGTAAATCTGCAAAAATGCCGGCATGATAACCAAACTTTTCGCTTTTATTCGGTAATCCATCAAATGATATGTTGGAGACATTCAAACCCGCTCTTATTCCAACCTTCGCTTGTGATTGAGCTGCCAGAGGTGATAGCAGTAATGCTAAAACCATCAAAACAGCTATGTTCGCATATTGCGTTTTCATAATAATGTTAAATTTTAAAGAAATTAAATGAAGTTAAAAACCTTGAATTATTCATCATAAAAATTTTATCTTCATGATGAATAATTTTCACCCTGCTAATTCACCGCCTCTTTTGCTTCCGATTTCATTTTTTCATTCGCATAAATAGCGATCTCGACTCGCCGATTTAGGGAACGGTTTTCTTCGGTATTGTTGGACACTGCTGGCTGACCTTCGCCATCGCCCTGAATACGGAGGCGGGTATTGCTGACTCCCTGGGATGCAAGGTAGTTCGACACCGCAGCCGCCCGATCTTCGGATAAATTTTGATTGAATGCCTTTGTGCCCACATTATCGGTATGCCCCACAATCATTAAATCCGTTTCTGGATTTTCTTTCAGGGTTTCTGCAAATTTTTGAAGGTCTATTTTATTAGATTCTCTCAGATTTGCTTTGCCGAAGTCAAATAGCAATTGGCTATTAAAGGTCAATTTGATACCCTCTCCAACCCTTTCTACGGTTACTGTTTCCCCTAATTCTTCTTCGATCTTTTTAGCCTGCTTGTCCATTCTATTGCCAATCACTGCGCCGATTGCTCCGCCGACCGTTGCACCCAGAATAGCCCCCAATGCTGTGTTTTTGCTTTTGTTACCGATCACTCCACCGATAACCGCGCCAGAAGAAGCGCCTATTACAGCCCCTTTTTCCGTTTTATTCATACCGGTTTTGCCTTCCGTTTGCGTTTTCTGGGCACTTTTGCACCCAACTAATAAAGCGCCGGATAACATTATACCAATAAATAGATTTCTCATAGTATCATTAATTTATTAGAAATGAATTAAAATACAAGGCCAACAAGGTGTTGAACCATTTACATATCATATAATATGCTGTATTTTTATATTGTAAGAACAGATTTTAAACAATCTTCCTGCCCTGAATAACCCTGAGCAGTACTACAATGACTGCAATAACAAGCAAAATGTGGATGATGCCTCCAGCATTGTAACCTACAAATCCGACCAGCCACCCAATAACCAATATAGCTGCAATGATATACAATAAGTTTCCCATGATGTTTATAGTTTAGTTATTAAAATTGGCACATTTGATGTATTCGAATCTATTTTATAATAATTTCAGAGCAAAAGAATTAATAATAGCACGATAATTATTACAGAACCAAGCGAAATATACACGCCTCTATTAAGCGCCTTCAATTGTTTTTTTATCGAGCGCGTTTCCTGGCGTAATTCTTTCTTTTCGTCCGAGCTTAATGTTGACTTATTTATTGCCTGGATTTCAGTTAGTCTAAGGGTTAAGGCATTTACTTCTGTCGATTCAACAGGCGCAGCTACTGGAACGGGGTTTGTTCCGATCACTGCTTTCATTTGCATTGGAATAAATGAGAATAGCATAAATGTTACCGCAACACATAGTGTATATCTTTTCATGTTAATAGTTCGTTTAAAATGTGAAGGAATTTTACATTACAAAGATGCGCTCTTTATAATCGGAAAGCATTACACAATTAAAGGAAAGAGTTGCATGATTCACACATCTTCCAAAGTGATGCGTCTTTTATTTTTGAGTTGCTTGAAAAAAGTAGGTGTCAATCCGGTAACTTTTTTGAATTGTTTCGACAAATGCGCCACGCTGCTGTAGTTGAGTTTGTAGGCTATTTCGGTAAGGCTCAATTCGTCATATATAAGCAATTCTTTTACGCGTTCAATTTTATGCGCAATTATATAATGTTCGATCGTGATACCGGTTGTTTCCGAAAAAATATTGGCGAGGTAAGTGTAATCATAATTCAGTTTTTCACTCAGATAATCGGAGTTCTTTATAGGTGGCAATTCATCAGCATAATGTACCATCTCTACAATTACATTCTTTATTTTTTCAATCAGTATCGCTTTTTTATCGTCCATCAAACCCAGCCCGGATTTTAATAAAGCTGCTTTGAGTTGCTTTCGTTGTACTTCGCTCAGGTCTTCCTTCAACTCTACCTGCCCCAGATCTACTGTCCCGTAATGTACTCCAAGTTTATCCAATTCAGTACGACCATTTTACAGCGAATCGAAACCATATGCTTAATGTATATTTTCAAGTGTATTTTTTTAGTTAAAGGTGCAAGACATACAATCATTCCTTAATTAAAATTGATTTGCAAAAAAACTGATAATCAATTAGTTATTAAATTTAAAACAAAAAAATTGAAGATTAAGTTCATTAATTGTACGCATCCATATGATCGCCAGTGTCCAGGCGTACTTCAGAATTGCAAGGCTTGATAAGAGAGCTAAACGCAGCGCCGAAAACTTCGTGTTGCAAGAATTTTAAGAGAATCCTAACAATTTTTTATCGTCAAAATATGCAACCCAATCCCACTTCCCATCGTCAAAGGTCGAAAATAATAGGTGCTTCCGCCTTTGTGATTTACTTTGCGGCGAATTTTTCAGGAAGCATCCATGATGGAGGACGATATTCAAATGATTGAGGCGGTTCTACAGGGTAACCAAACGGCATTCCAACGATTGGTGGAACAGTATCAGCATTTTGTATTTACCATCGCTTTACGTATTTTGAAATCGAGAGAAGAAGCAGAAGAAGCAGCCCAGGATGTGTTTATAAAAGTGTATAAAACGCTGGGAAATTTTGAAAAAAAGTCGAAATTTAGCACTTGGTTATATACGGTTGCATATCGCACGGCCATTGACACTGCAAGAAAAAAGCAGCTTTTGACCGATTCGATTGACGATGATCAAGCTTTTTTACAATTGGAGGATTCAAAAAATACGCCCTTGCAGGATGTTCAACAATATGATTTGCAGCGACAATTGCAGGAAGCGATTCAAAAACTGAAACCGGAGGATGCTGCTTTGATAACTTTGTACTATTTGAATGAAAAAAGCGTTAAAGAAATAACGGAAATTACAGGCTTAACCGAAACCAATGTAAAAACCAAACTACACCGAACGCGCGAAGTATTGCGAGAGCATCTGACCGAGCAACTTCAAGCAGAAGTGAAAGATTTAATATGAAAGAGCAGGACATTCATCATATTTGGAAATATCTTGATAACGAAGCAACGCCTTCGGAGCGGGGCCAATTGCAAAAGCGTGCCACCGATGATGCAGCATTTAATGCGGAACTGCAAACGCGCCAGCAATTGAATCATGCCTTGCAGCAAATGGAGACGGAGCAACCTTCCATGCGTTTTATGATGAATGTAATGGATCGGTTGCCCCAGCTTTATAAAAAGATTGTAATAAAGCCTTTGGTCAAGCCGATTTGGGTAAAAGGATTTCTTTATACTTTGGGGGCATTAGCACTAACGTATGCAGGTGTGGTCGCGCAATACGTTCAAAGCGCTGAGAAAGCTGCTTCGATTTCTTTACCAGGCGTGGAAGCAGTGGGTAATGCTTTGGCCGGTTTACCTACTCAAGTTTGGGTAATGTTAGGTGTCCTTTGCTTCAGTTATTTATTTTTTGTAATATTGGATCGACAATTGAAAAAAAGATTTGCGAGGAAGAGTTAGGAGCTTATAAGTTGAGGAGTTTAGTAGTTTATAAGTTTAGCCTTTCTCAACTCCTAAACTCCTCACCTTTTAAACATCAATCTTTCACCTTTTTTATCTTCAAAAAACTGTCCGTTCTGATACGCCAAATGTCCACTGACAATAGTATTTTCAACCCTTCCAGTAAATTCCTGATCTTCTAATGGCGACCAGCCGCATTTATACAAAATATTATTTTTATTTACTTTCCATTTAGTATTAATATCAAATATTGCAATATCTGCCCAATAACCTTCATCCAGGAAGCCGCGACGATCTATTTGAAAACAAATCGCTGGTGCATGGCACATTTTTTCTACGATTCGTTCTAACGAAATCAACCCTTTATGATAAAATTCTAGCATAATATTTAGTGAATGTTGTACCAACGGCCCACCCGATGGCGCATGGAAATACTTATTTTGTTTTTCCTCAAGGGTATGAGGAGCATGGTCAGTAGCCACTACATCCAAGCGGTTATCCAATAAGGCTGGCAATAGCGCTTGTTGATGTTCCTTGCTTTTTACTGCAGGATTCCACTTAATTTTAGTGCCCAAACGAGCATAATCATCTGCATTGAACCAAAGATGATGCACACAAACCTCTGCCGTGATGCGTTTTTGCTCCAAAGGAATATCATTTATAAATAAATCGAGTTCATCTTTAGTTGAAATATGTAAAATATGAAGTCGGGTATCATGTTTTTTGGCTAATTTTACTGCCAAGTCCGAAGATTTTAAACAAGCTTCTGCACTCCTGATATTCGGATGCATTTCAATAGGCACATCTTCATTGTATTTCTCCTTGAAAATCAATTCATTGGCGCGTATAGTCGCTTCATCTTCGCAATGCGTAGCAATTAGCATCGGCACTTGAGAAAAGAGCGTTTCTAAGGTATTTGGCGCATCCACAAGCATATTTCCTGTGCTTGAACCCATGAAAACTTTGATACCACAGACAGTCTTTGGATTGGTTTTTAAAACTTCCTCCAGGTTATCGTTAGAAGTTCCCATAAAAAAAGAGTAATTCGCCAAAGAAACCTGGGCAGCGCGGTCGTATTTTTCTTGCAATAAGGCCTGGGTTAAGGTCGGCGGCTTGGTATTCGGCATTTCCATAAAGGATGTGATCCCTCCGGCAACAGCGGCGCGCGGCTCGGTGTAGAGGTCGGCTTTATGTGTTAATCCTGGTTCACGGAAATGAACCTGATCATCAATAATTCCAGGAATTGCATATTTACCTTCGCAATTTAACTCCAAATTAGCAGGCTTATCAATCTGATTATCAATCTGTTCAATAAAACCATTTTTAATAAAAATATCGCCGGAAATGATTTTTCCTCGGTTGACGATTTGAGCGTTTTTAATTAAGATCGTTTTCATGATATGGTACACTGATTATTATGATATTTATTTAAGTATTTTAGAAACAAGTGGAAATAAGTTGTTTTGGTTTTGGCTTGGGTCATTTGCAATTATAGTTTATTCGTTCACTGCTTTCGTGGGGTTTGTATGGTATCCTTCGGTCGCCGTAGGCTTGTCGCAGGTGACACTGGCATCTTACAATCTGTCATCTAAAAATATTACTACTTTTGCAAGTCTGAAAAATAAGCTTAAAAATGGAACACGGCAAAGATATTTTGCAAACAAAAGTAGGTGTTTTGGGTGGTGGCCAATTGGGAAAAATGCTGGCGCTGGCCGCAGGCAACTGGCATTTGCCCATTTATTTTTTGGATGAATCCAAGGGTTTTCCGGCCGGGCCTTTTGCAACAGGGTTTACCGAGGGTTCATTTAAAGATTATGATAATGTATATAATTTTGGTAAACAAGTAGACATATTAACGATAGAGATCGAACATGTCAATACGGATGCGCTTTTACAATTAGAAAAAGAAGGTAAAAAAGTCTTCCCTCAACCCTCTGCCCTCAACATTATCAAGGATAAAGGCCTCCAAAAACAATTTTATAAACAACATCAACTTCCAACCTCCGACTTTCAATTGTTTGATAGCGGCGAAGCCATTAAAAATGCTATAACCGCTGGTCAACTCCAATTTCCTTTTGTACAAAAATCTCGTACCGCAGGTTATGATGGGCGTGGTGTGGCGATCATTCATTCAGAATCGGATTTGCAAAATAAATTAATGCCCGAAGCCAGTGTTGTAGAGGCTTTGGTGGATATTCAAAAAGAATTGGCGGTGATTGTCGTGCGCAACGAGCATGGAGAAGTGGCAGCTTTTCCTACTGTGGAAATGGACTTTAATCCTGAAGCGAACTTGGTTGAATGGCTCGTATGCCCCGCAGATGTTGATTCGAAGATCGAACAAGAGGCAGAAAATTTGGCAAAAAGAATTATTGAAGCATATGGCATTTGTGGCTTACTGGCGGTAGAATTATTTTTGACTAAGGATAATCAACTATTAATCAACGAAGTAGCGCCTCGTCCGCACAACAGTGGGCATCACACGATTGACAGTTGTTACACCTCCCAATTTGAACAGCATTTGCGTGGCATTCTGAATCTTCCGCTAGGTAGCACCAAAATGAAATCTCCTTCGGTAATGGTCAATTTACTCGGCACAGAGGGCTTTAGTGGCCCAGCATATTATGATGGTTTGGAAAATTGCCTAGCAATAGAAAGCGTAAAAATTCATTTATACGGTAAAATTAATACCAAACCTTTCCGGAAAATGGGGCACGTAACAGTGCTGGCCGAAACGGCGGCACTGGCAAAAGAAAAAGCAAAAAAGGTTCAACAAGCCTTGCGAGTCATTAGTTAATTTGTGAATGTCTTCCATTGGCGAAAATTAATGCTGCTGATTGATTGTCAACGCAAAAAGAATTGGCTAATTTGTTCCATCAAATCAAAATTGGATTAGCCATGAAAAAAATTCTATTTTTCTGTTTGCTTTTGGCAAGCATTGCACTCACTACCTCTTGCGATACCAGCAGTCGAGCTAGCACCGATTCGAACCCTATGAGTCAGCAATTCAACAATTCTTTAGCCGATGTTTTGCGCAAAAACACTGGGCTACAAGTAATGGGTAGCGGTGATAATGTTCAGATTTTGGTACGCGGTATTACCAGTATCAAATTGAATACACAACCCTTGTATGTGGTGGACGGTGTGCCTATTGGCAATGATTATTCTGCAGCCAATAATTTGGTGAATCCGAATGACATCACCGATGTAAAAGTTTTGAGAAGTGCTTCTGAATTAACCCAGTGGGGCGAAAACGGTAACAACGGGGTTATCATCATTAAAACGAAAAACAACGCAAAGAATTAAGCGTTTTCAGTATTATTGCCAGCATGATAAGGCATCATCCGACTGTATCCGTGATGCCTTATTCGATTTTAAACTGTCGGATAAGGATAGCGCCACTCAATTTCAAATCCGAACTTAATACAATCATTTGCTCTTTTGTGCCGTCATCTACCGAAACCGCAATGGTATTGGGCGGAATGTCTCCTAAATCTTCTGCATGAAGAATTAGAAAATTATTATCTGCTTTAAGCGTAACAGGAATGCCGAGTTTATTTTTAGAAACCCGATGCCGACTAAGAATGCGTTCCCCGTTCAAAAATAAGGTCACCACGTCTCCATCCACCGTACCGCTGTCCCACACTTGAATTCGAACGTTTGGCTTTTTTACCTCCACTACCCTCGATATATGTACTTCTCGGTGTTCTTCTGTTTCATAATTGATCGAATTTTGCGCTTCTAATTGTCTGAATTGCTGCGTCACTACTGGCTTTTCCAGATAAACCGTACCCGGTGCACAGCGACCTGTTGCTGGCGTATGCCCTTCGATAAAGCCTTCCCAACCACCTTCCAGGATAAAACGACTTCCCTCGCGTCGAAGCTTTAGCCTTGCTGATTTAATGCACCATTTCCACTTGGAATCGGTTTTATTGATTACAACCAATTCATTGATTATCAAAACACTATCTCCGGCACTAAAAGACCATTCCAAGCTATGATTGGCGCTACCGCCATTATCCTCCGATACGATGTTAGATTGTCCTTGGCCTTTTTCATCCAAATTAAATTCATAAAAAAATCCATAATCGCGGTCAGATTGAGAAAGGTGACCTGTCCATCGCCCTTCCCAGGCAAAAGGCTCTTCCTTTTCCAAAGTAACTTCTTTCATGCTGCTTTGGCGAGAGAGTAGAATGTTTCCAGGTGTGCAGCGATCCGCTTTCCAGTTGCCTTTCAGCCATTCCAAATCTCCTTCATTCGACCATTGCAACGTGATGTACTTCAGGCACCAACCGCCATTTTTGGGCAGCGTTTGTTCCAATTCTTGCAATATCAATTCTTTGCCATCCCAAAAGCCTGTGATTACGAATCGAGCCGAATCCCTGCCAACGGGCGCGTGCGAGTATGAAGTGCCTGCGATAGATTGATCTTTATGGGAAATATTAATTTCGTAATAAAAAGTATCGGCTTTACCTGATTGGGTAAGAATGCCTTTCCACTGGCCCGATAGGTTTTGAGCAGGCAAAACACTTACTTGTATAAAAAAAATTAAATATGTTAATTTTTTCATTGTATTACAGGGGTATGAACTAAGTAAAAACGAAACCCGTTATCTCTATAGTGCTAACATGAAATTGATAATAGTCATTCTTTTAGTGATGTTTATCATTGTTGCCCCGAAAAGCCTGCCATATCTTGCGCTGTAAACTTCAGATTATTTTACCTAAAATAGTAGATTATGACGATACAAGTGAACGCCCCGTTTAAAGTGAGCGATAGTCTTCAAGCATTGATTGATGACAAGGTAGGAAAATTAGAAACATTTTACGAACGAATCCACGATGCGGAGGTTTTTCTAAAAGATGAAGAAAATTCAAACCAACAAGCACCCAAAGGAAATACCGTTGAGCTCAAATTACACGTACCCGGCAACATACTTTACGCCGATTACAGCGATGAAACTTATGAAAAAGCCCTGGCCGAAGCGGTAGAAAAGATGCGCCGCCAACTAATTAAACACAAAGAAAAAGTGAATCCATACTGATATTATTTATTTGTAGGCTATAGCCAATTTCTCTAACCATTTAATTCCAAAACCATGACTATTCGAATCCATTCGCCCTTTCAGTTGAGTGAGCAACTACAACTACAAATCAACGATCAAGCCGAACGCCTGCAGCGTTTTTTTGATCGTATCATTTCTACGGAAGTCTATTTTCAGGAAACGCCTGCGGGTCAAACCAAACTCAGCAATAAAGAGGTGGCACTCAAAGTACATTTCATGCGTCGGGTACTCTACGCTTCCGAATGCGCCAAAAACTACGAAGATGCGCTACGCAACGTGATTGAAAAAATGAGAACACAACTAAGAGCCTACGAAAATGAAATGAAAATAGTTTAGTATTTTATCGCAGTCGCACAATCGAAAAAATGGCTTGATTAGGCTTTTTACTTATGGTTTTATTATTAAACTGGATGTTACTGTCTTTGCGGTCTTCATCGCAAACGATGAAAATTGTACTTTCATTTAAAAAGCAAAGCCCTTCACCTTTATAAGGAATTTCGAGGGGCTGATCGCCATTTTTTACGAGTAGCGGCGCTTCCCCTCGCTCAAGGCGATCCATCGATAAGATCCAGAGATAAGAAGCAAGGGTTTTCGTTTTTTCATCCGTGCCTTCTTCGCGCGAAGTAGATGCGATCAAGCTATTGCTCGGCGCATGATACACCAGATCAGAAATAGCCGTCATATTGCCATTGACCACTGGTTTGTACTCATATATTTTTTTGAAAGCGGGGCTGATTTGAATACCATTTGAAGCATCCGTGTATGTTGTTTCCAACAAAGTAAAAGTGTAATCAAATTTTTGATAGCTCTCCCCTGCTTCGCGTACACCGAAAATCAGGCGATTCCCAGGCAAAGCGACCAATGCTTCGATTTTAAAATAAGGCGCACCTTGTGGGAACTGTGTAGTCGGCAAAGCTTTTTGAATGGAAATGCGCAAATCGCGCGAACTGGTCACGCCATTGCGTTCTGTCCCTGCCACGTATTGCACATCCGAAAAATCTTTTTTACGCCAAGCCAAAAGCGAATTATAACCATCCCAATCTGCTGCACTTCCACGAATTCGGTCAAAACCGGTCGTCGCAAAATAGATGCTATCGTTCGGGCTTTTGGTGAATGCTTCGATTTTCAGAACCTGCGGGAAAGGCGGATTCATCACATAATGTTCCACTGCATTTATGGTAGTTGATTTCTTGGTAAAGCCAAGCGGTATCGTAAATACCGGCGACACCATATTGGGCGTGGGTTTGTCAATCGCAATCAGAATCTCGTCTCCCATTCTCAACGCCGCAGAGGTCTCCGCGTATAAATAATTTACCGAATCTATCTTCATGCCTTCGGGGTAGCAATTCAGCAAACTCGTCTGCACTATTCTACCCTCTACGGAAGTTGCCTTGCCTAAATGAGCGAGTTGTGAGCTTTTGCATCCCACTAAAAACAGTATTATTACAAATAGTAGATTTTTCATTTTATCATTTATTTATAAAGATGCCAGATTAATAGATGCCAGACCGTGCCAGAAGTGCCAACTAACAATTAACAGATAACAATTTCCCCATTATCCTATCCCCCTATTCTCTTATTCCCCTTTAAAATTCGCTTTCCGCTTCTCCACAAACGCGCTCGCACCTTCCTTCGCGTCTTCCGTGCCAACGGTATGCCCAAATTCCTGCACTTCCCGCGTAAAGCCATCTTGCTGTTTATCAAAATATGCGTTTACCGTCTCAATCACTTTTGCAATCGCCACAGGGCCTTTGGTCGCTATTTTTTCAATAATTTCTCTGGCTTTTGCCAACTCCTCCCCTTCCGGCACTACATGATTCACCAAGCCCCGCTGATATGCCTCCGATGCACCAATCATATCGCCTGTCATCATCAGTTCCAGCGCTTTGCCCTTGCCAATATGCTGCACCAAACGCTGCGTGCCGCCATAACCTGGAATAATCCCTAAATTTACCTCTGGCTGTCCAAACTTCGCCTTCTCACTTGCCACTCGAATATGACAAGACATCGCCAATTCACAGCCACCGCCTAGGGCGAAGCCATTCACCACTGCGACCACGGGTTTTGGAAATCGCTCGATTAGAAAGAAAACATCCTGCCCGCGCTGCGACATTATCGCACCCGTCTCTGCATCCAAGCCCATAAACTCCTTAATATCTGCGCCCGCTACGAAGGCCTTATCACCCGCCCCTGTTAGAATGATACCTTTCACGTCTGCGCGATTCGGTGCATCTTCTCCGAAAAATTGCTGCAATTCGCCCATCGTCTGATTATTCAAAGCGTTGAGCGCTTGCGGGCGATTGATAGTAGCAATTAGAATGCCATTTTCTTCGCTGATGAGTAGATTCTCGTAGTTCATAAGGTCAGGTTTGAGTCGCAAAAGTAGTTTAACTAAAGCAAATTTCCAATGAAAAAGGGCTGCCAGCAAAAAGTAGCCTTCCTGGAACAAAAGTGTGCGGGCTATTTTTTAATCCGGGAAGGCTCTCAGCAAAAAATAGCCCTCCTGGAGCAAAAAATAGCCGGCTTTTTTTGAAACCAGGAGGGCTCTCGGTAAAAATTAGCCCCCCGGAAACCAAATTGGGAAGGCTATTTTTCAACCCAGGAAGGCTATTTGCAGAAAATAGCCTCCCTGGAGCAAAAGTGTGCGGGCTACTTTCTAAAATGGGAAGGCTATTTGCAAAAAAAGCCCTGTCCAAAGTATTTGAAAAGGCAAATATGGAGCAGATTTAAACCGCAAAACCCAAAATGTAAAACACAAGACCGCAAAAGTCGCGCTACTTTTACATTTTACATTTCGTAGTCTTACATTTTGCGGTTATACAATAAAAAATTGCCCTCCCGACCTTCATCGAAACGGCAATTTTCAGAACGAGTAACTCGCTTCGAGCGAATTACTCGTTAATAAGTCCCACCGGAAGTCCCGCTCGGCAAAGTCCCCCTTGGGGGGATTTAGGGGGCTTTACTCCTCCTTCAAAATCTCACTCGCCTCAATCACTCTCGACTGCGTATTAATCGACTCCTCATGAATCGCCTTAAACATCGAATACACAAACTCCTCCGTCAAGCCCTTCGCCTTGCCCTTCGCCACGCTGCGCTCCAAAATCTCGCCCCAGCGATCCGGCTGTAGGATGGCAATATTATTGCGCTTTTTGTACTCGCCAATGCTTTCGGACAATTTCATCCGGCTTTGCAGCAAATTCAACAATTCATCATCCAACTCATCAATCTCGTGGCGCAAGTGCTCCAGCGTCGGCAAATACGAGCTATCATACGTCGCCTGCCGAATATGTAATTTCGATACCAATTCCGCAAACTGCACGGGCGTAATCTGCTGCGCCGCATCGCTCCACGCCGCATCGGGATTCGGGTGCACCTCGGTCATGATGCCATCATAATTCAAATCCATCGCCTTCTGCGCCACGTCGAGCAGCGTATCGCGCCGACCGCAGATATGACTATTGTCCACCAGCACCTCCAACTCCGGGAAAATCCGCTTCAATTCAATCGCAATCTCCCAGCGCGGCACATTCCGGTAGCTCGTCGGACTATGGTGCGAAAAACCCCGGTGAATTGCTGCAATCCGCGTAATCCCTGCCTTGTAAATCCGCTCAATCGCGCCAATCCACAATTTCAAATCCGGGTTCACGGGATTCTTCACCAACACCGGAATATCCACGCCCTTCAGCGCATCCGCCACCTCCTGCACCGAGAAGGGATTCACCGTCGTGCGCGCACCCAGCCACAGCACATCGATGCCGTACTTCAGCGCCTCAAACACGTGCTGCGTATTCGCCACCTCCGTCGTCACCTTCAAGCCCGTCTCCTCCTTCACCTTCTTCAGCCAGCCCAAGCCAATTGTGCCCACGCCCTCAAACTCCCCCGGACGCGTGCGCGGCTTCCAAATGCCCGCCCGAAACAAATCAATACCCTGCGGCGCCAATCCCCGCGCGGTTTCCAGCACCTGCTCCTCCGTCTCCGCACTACACGGACCCGCAATGATAAACGGACGCTTCTTTAATGTCGGTTGAAAAGTCATTTCCATATCTCTTCTTTTTTAAGTTTACAGTTAGTTATGAATATTGAGTTTTAAGTTATTACACACTTTTACATTTTCGAAAAATTAATCCGCAAAACCGCAAAATATTAAATCTAAAATGTAAAAGTTTGCACGATGTCCACTTTTGCGGTTTGTTCACACTTTTGCGGTTTTACATTTATCATTTTACATTTTGCGGTTTACTTGGGCGTGCCCCTGCGGGTCGGTCTATCCGCTCTTACCTCCAGCCCCCTTTATCCCCCGAAGGGGGAAGGGCTGTCGGTACCGCTGCTATCCCTCACGCAACAGCCGTTTTCAAATTTAATTTACATAATAAAATAAAGTACCTACTTCTTTTTAAGCGCCAATCGAAACAATTCATTCACTTTTTTAGCAGTCAATTCATCAGAAATCTGTTCTGCAATGATTTTCTCTAAATCTTTAATATTGTCTCCATATTTTTTAAATCCTACATCAAAATGCGTTTTAATACTCTTTTTTGAGCGCTCAAAAAGTCCACTTAACTCAATTTTTCTATTAGTTTCATCAATTTTTCGCTTTATCTCTCTTTCACGGGCGACTACTGAAGCTGAAGTATCTATTCCAAATCGGCTATACCGCGCCATTGTAGCATCAGGATTATTCTTTGCGAAATAAGGGTCAAGCCCAGCATCTAGCATTGTAATAAAAAGCTTTGAATATAATCCGAATACTAATTTTCTGTTTTGAAATACAATATCTTTTTCTCCATCTGCATATTTATGTATAAACAAAGTTGATATATTGCTTCTTATATCATCTAATCGAGACAAAATACTATCTTTTTCAAAACTATTAAATTCTCTATCAATTACTGCTAGTGCTACAGAGTCAGGGGTAAACCCTCTTTGAGCATTAACCACTACTATTGAGGCAAGTAAAAGAAAAATATTTACTATTCCCTTTTTCATAATCAAAATGTAATAAAAATCAATTCTATCATAAAATCAAATCAATCAAAACAATCACACAAAATCAAGGTTCAGACAAAATGCCCTGAGGGCTGCCCCACTCGGCAAAGTCCCCCTTGGGGGGATTCAGGGGGCTGGTGTCGTCGTCCTTTTGGCATTCAAAATCGGTCGTATCCGATTCGCCTCCAAAATCAACTCATAAAACGTCTCAAAGTCCTTCTTAATCAACAAACTACGAAACCGCGACAACTGATTGATATGCTCATCCAGCACATCCAGCACATTATCCCGATTCTGCCGGAAAATGGGCACCCACATATCCGCCGAACTCTTCGCCAGCCGCACCGTCGAATCAAAACCCCCGCTCGCCAACTCAAAAATCCGGCTCTCATCGCGCTCCTTCTCCAGCACCGTCAGCGCCAGCGCAAACGAGCTAATATGCGCAATATGAGACACATACGCCGTGTGCACATCATGCTCCGCCGCGTGCAACTCCACCACCCGCATCGGGATGCTCGCGTACAAGCGCCGCGCCACGTCCACCGCATCCGCATCACTGTCGTCGATGTCGCACAGTACCGTACACTTATGGTCAAACAAATTGGGAATTGCCGCCTCCGGACCCGAATATTCCGTACCCGCCATCGGATGCGTCGCCACGAAGCGCCCGCGATTCGGATGCTTTTTCAAATGTTCCATGAGCCGCGCTTTCGTCGAACCGACGTCTATTACCACCTGATTTTCAGTTACCTGGTCAAGTATCTGTGGTAATAAATGCATCATGACATCCACCGGCGTTGCCACGATGATAATATCGCTTTGCGCAATCGCCTCTTCCAAAGGCAAATCTTCGTCAATCAAGCGCCGCCGAATGGCTTTATCAATATTCAACGGATTCGCATCCACGCCGATGATGCGCTGCGCGAAGCCGTTTTCTTTCAATGTGATGGCGAGTGAACCGCCGATTAATCCGATGCCTACTATTGTAATGGTCATATTATTTTTATTTCTCTCGCAGATGTGCGCTGATGTTTTTCGCAGATAAGCGCAGAAGGATTTGCGAAAATCTGCGTGTCCATTTGCGGACATCTGCGAGCAACTAAATCGCTGATTTTATACTTGTTAATTTCGCAATTTCTAATTTCGCAGTTTTAATTCTTCGAATGGATTCTTTATAAATCTCCCCGTCGCTGCATAAAGAAATGCGTACAAATCCATCGCCCTGCGAACCAAAAATGCCGCCCGGCGTAATAAAAACATTTACTTTATATAATATTTCATCCGACAATTCATAGCCATTTTTATAATACGAAGGTACTTTCGCCCACACAAACATGCCTACTTGTTCGGTCGAGTACGTGCATTCCAATAAATCCAGCAGTTCAAACACCTTTTCCCGGCGCTCGCGATACACCGCATTCAAGGATTGATACCATTCCGACGGATTTTGCAAAGCCCGCGCTGCCGCCATTTGCACGGGTTTGAACATGCCCGAATCCATATTGCTCTTGAAGCGAATCACATCTTGCAAAAATTCTTTGCGCCCCGCGAGCATGCCCACGCGCCAGCCCGCCATATTATGCGATTTACTCAGTGAATTCAATTCTATCGCCACGTCCTTTGCGCCTTCTACCGCCAGCAGGCTCGTCGGATGCTCATTCAAAATAAATGCATACGGATTGTCATTGCAAATCAAGATGTTATGCTGTTTGGCGAAAGCCACGAGTTCTGCGAAAAAGTTTTCCGGCGCTTGCGTTCCCGTCGGCATATGGGGATAATTCACCCACATGATTTTCACCCGACTCAAATCCTGCTGCGCTAAAGCATCCAAATCTGGCAGCCAGCCATTCGCTTCATTTAGTTCATATTCAATCGGTTGCGCGCCTGCCAGTGTCACCGCTGCGCGATAGGTCGGGTAACCCGGATTCGGTACCAGCGCTTGATCGCCCTCATCCAGATAGGTCATGCAAATGTGCACGATGCCTTCCTTCGAGCCAATTAGCGGCAGGATTTCATGATTCGCATCCAAATTTACATCAAACCACGTTTTGTACCATTCCGCGAAAGCCTGGCGCAGTTCGGGCACGCCCTGGTAGCTTTGGTAGGCGTGGTTGTTACGATGATTGCTATATTTTGATAATTCGTCAATCGTTTCCTGCGATGGCGGCAAATCGGGGCTGCCGATGCCCAAATTCAATACTTCCTTGCCTTCCGTGCGCATTTGGGCGATTTCGCGGAGTTTTTGGGAGAAGTAGTATTCCTGAATACTGTCGAGTCGTTTGGCGGTTTTGATCTTTATCATGTTGAAAAGTTGAAGGGTTGAAAGGTTGATAAAATCGTACTTCTTAAATCGTACTTCCAACTTCGTACTTTAATCAAAGTGTTTGCCTTGTTTGTAAATCCCCAAGATTTTCAAATCATGTGTAATCGGACGAATCGCTTCAATCGCTTGTTGGTAGGTCAAATCACTGTCCATCACAAAATCCAGGAAAAACAAGTACTCCCAAGGCTTACCGACGATTGGCGCGGATTCGATTTTGGTCAAATTCGCATGATAAGCCGCCAATACCGCTAAAACTTTATGCAAACTGCCAATGGTATGATCAACAGCAAAACACAAGGAAACTTTATTTGATTCAGACGATAATTTGCTACGGTTGATCGGCTGGAGCAGCAGAAAACGTGTGTAATTTTGTTTGTTGGTTTCGATGCTGTGAGCCAGGATTTCCAAATCATACATTTCGGCAGCAAGTTCACTGGCAATTGCACCTACACCTTTTAGATTGTTCTCCAAAATGTTTTTAGCACTTAGCGCGGTATCTTCGGTTTCAATCAAACGAATTTTAGGATATTTACGAAAATATTCCCGGCATTGTTCAATCGCAACGGGGTGAGAATGAACCTCTTGCAAATGTTCAATTCGTTCACCAGGCAAAGCCATTAAGTTCTGTTGAATACGCAGATAAACTTCGCCGATGATGCGCAATTTGGACTCGTTAATCAACCGATAATTAAATAGAATCGAGCCTGCGATGGTATTTTCGATTGCCATGATGCCCAAATCCGCTTCTTCCTGTCGCTCCACTTTGTCAATCAACTCGCGGAAAGTGATGGCAGGCACGATTTCCAGGTCTTGATCGTTGAAGATTTTACGGGCAGCTATCTCATGGAATGCCCCTGCTCCCCCCTGAATGCACACGCGCAAGGGCGGCAAAGAATGTTGCAGAATGTCCTGTTCGGTCGTCGCTGTTTGTATCATAATTCGTTGTTTTGAAACGTGGCGGGTTTTAAAAACTCGCCACGTTTGAATAAAAAAGCCCCGTCTTTGCGGAGCTTCCTGTGTTGATTTA
>JANRME010000177.1:0-3771 GCA_033761835.1 Saprospiraceae bacterium | reverse complement strand
ACGCTGTCCATGACCAATAAAATGTAAAGAAAGCTCTTCTTTAAGAGCATTTTCTGTATCTTTCATAGCGAGTAGTTGGAGGTAAGGAAATTATTGGTTCGCAACAACAATTTACCTTTTCTTTCAATTACTCACTTTTTTTGTCCTGTACTTAGATTTAAATTATAATTAAAAGGGAAATTAATTAGACTTACAAACTTGCATTAAATCACTAATATTCAGTAATTTTAGTGCATGAAACTCCAGCACCTCCTCTCCGAACTCAAGCGCCGCAATGTTTTTAAAGTCGCCACCATTTATGGCGTGACGGCATGGCTATTGATTCAAATCGCAGCGACCGTCTTTCCACAGTTTGCGATGCCGCAGTGGACGGTTCGGGCGGTGATTTTGCTTGCTGCCATTGGCTTTCCGATTGCGCTGGTGCTGGCGTGGGCGTATGAAGTGGTGCCAGAAAAACCTGCCGATGAAACCTTGCCCGAAGAAGTAATTCCAACCGAATCTGTTGCTACCAAAAGGCGCATTCCAAAGTGGATTCCGATTGTTATTATTTTGGGATTACTTGGATTTACGATTTGGATTTTCAGAAAACCGATTGCGAATGCGGCTTTTGTTGATAAAAAAGAAATTCAGGACAAATCCATTGCAGTACTGCCTTTTCGAGATTTAAGTCCAAATAAAGACCAGGAATATTTGAGTGATGGCATGATGGTGGCTATTTTGGATCGTTTAATCCAGGTAAAGGAACTCCAAACCAGATCGGAAAGATCCGTTCTATCCTACAAAGACTCTGAAAAAACATTGACAGAAATCGGCAAAGAATTAGCGGTGGCATACATTTTAGAGGGTAATGTGCAACGCTATGGCGAGCAGCTTCGCATTAGTGTACGACTCGTGGATGCGAAAAATGAACAGCCTTTATGGGCAAATCAATACGATGGACAGTATGCAAATATTTTTAATTTTCAGAATGAAATTGCACAGCAAATTGCTGCTAATTTGAATATCGGCATTGCGCCGGAAGTAAAACAAGTTTTTGAAAAAACGTACACGCCAAACCCGGAAGCTTATACCAAATATCTGCAAGGTTATAATATGTGGTATAGAAACCAAAATCTTCCTAAAGCTTCCGATCTTTTAGAAGAAGCCATTGCGATAGACCCTAAATACGCCGCCCCTTATGCAGAATTAGCCTACATGTGGATCATCAAAGGAGCGGTCGCTAGAGGCTTAAATCGCAGGGAAGTAATAGATAAAGCACAACCTTTATTAGAAAAAGCCAAACTATTGGATCCGAATGATATCCGATTTATATTGATTAATAATAGGTTTATCTTCTATTTTTTCTGGGATTTTAAAGGCGCAGCGCAGGGCTGGAAAAAACTATCCGGCATGATTGATGTAGCCAATGGTGATTATGCGAATAGTTATACAGATTATCTAATTCAAGTAGGAAACTTTAAAGAAGCAGAAAAAATAAGTACAAAAGCCAAAGAAGTGGACCCTAGTAACCTTTGGAATTGGAACGGGTACATTTTAAGTCTGTTATTCGTAGGGCAGAAAGATAAAGCAATTCAACAAGCTGAAATAGCTACTAATTTATTTCCTGATAAAGTTCCGGTAATCGTTGAAAGTAGTAGAATTTTTAGCTACGCCCGAAAATATGAAAAAGTCATCAGCCTGTTAGAAGGATTACTTTCTGCTCAGCTCATCAAAGAAAAGTTTGGCTTTCCAAGAATGGCTACCCATCTTGCAATCGCTTATCACCACACCGGCAATGCCAAAAAAGTAAAAGAGATAATAAATTATTTAACAGCGAAAAGCAAACAAACCACCGGCGGCAGCCCTCGTTTCTACATTGCCATGATTTATGCCCAAATGGGCGAAAAAGACCTTGCTTTTCAATGGATAGAAAAAGCCATCGAAACCCACGAAATTGAATGCTCCTGGCTGATGGTAGAACCACCCTTCGAGCCATTGCGCGACGACCCACGCTGGGAGAGGATGTTGGATAAAGTAGGTTTTCCGAAGCCGTATGTGTACTAGGCGAAATCGTCCTACGGCTCGGAGCCGTAGGACGATTTCGCCGGTATCTGAAAAACAGCCTGTACCGGCAATTCAAATCCAGGGACGACCGAACTTGCCGAGCAGATCATCTCGCCGGTGTAAATTGTCATTTCATTCCCTTGATACACGTGTACTTCCTCCAATTCTGGGAAAATATGCCAAATAACTTGCACATTCGCCTCTCGATAATTGCGCATTTTTTGATGCACCAAAGTCATTTGGTCGCTGGAAGAAATGATTTCAATCACAAAATTGGGAATTTGCTCCTCGCCGTGTGCCATGTTGATGCGCTGCTCTTCCGTAAAATACACCAAATCCGGACGGCGATGTACCGTTGGTAAAAAAAGGATATCAATTTCCGGCTCCAAGTAACCACTTGCCTTGCCACTAGTGAGTAAGCTGATAAAAAAAGTGCGCAAATTTGCTAAAATATTAAATTGTCTTTCATACATATCTCGTTTCGTTTTTTCTACGATTCCGTCCACCCATTCGTATTTCCATTCATCTTCGCGCGTCAGGTATTTGGCGGCAAAACGTTCCCAGGAAATCTTTTTCGGATTTTTAGCGGCTTTTCGCAAAGGCGATGGCAGTTGTTGCGCAGCGGTAGCGGTCATGATTAATTGCTTTTGTACAAATATAAAGATTTTCTGCGAATAGTCAAAAGGTGTCCTACGGCTTCCAGCCGTAGGACACCTTTTATCAAATAAATGAACTATAATTTCTTGCTTTTCAGTATCTTTACAATATGAAACTCCCAGCCCTACTCTCCGAACTCAAACGCCGCAATGTCTTTAAAGTCGCTACCATTTATGGCGTGACGGCTTGGCTATTAATCCAAATCGCCGCCACGGTTTTCCCGCAGTTTGCGATGCCGCAGTGGACGGTTCGGGCGGTGATTTTGCTTGCTGCCATTGGTTTTCCGATTGCACTGGTGCTGGCGTGGGCGTATGAAGTGGTGCCGGAAAAACCTGCCGATGAAACCTTACGCGAAGAATCAATTCCTGCTAAAAAACGTATTCCAAGCTGGATTCCGATTGTTATTATTGTAGGATTGATTGGATTTACAATTTGGATTTTTAGAAAACCGATTGCAAATGCGGCTTTTGTTGATAAAAAAGAAATCGTTGAAAAATCTATTGCCGTACTGCCTTTCCGAGATTTGAGCCCCAATAAAGACCAAGGATATTTGAGCGATGGCATGATGGTGGCTATTCTGGATCGCTTGATTCAGGTAAAGGAGCTCCAAACCAGATCGGAAAGATCCGTTCTATCCTACAAAGATTCTGAAAAAACATTGACAGAGATTGGCAAAGAATTAGCGGTGGCATACATTTTGGAAGGCAATGTGCAACGCTATGGCGAGCAGCTTCGCATTAGTGTACGACTCGTGGATGCCAAGAATGAGCAGCCCTTGTGGGCAAATCAATACGATGGACAGTATGCAAATATTTTCGATTTTCAGAATGAAATCGCGCAGCAAATTGCTTCTAATTTAAATATTGGCATTGCGCCGGAAGTAAAGCAAGTTTTTGAAAAAGTACCCACTCAAAATACGGAGGCTTATACGAAGTATTTGCAGGGTTATACTACATTTTTTAGAAACCGTAACCCTTCACAAGCTGCTAAGTTTTTTGAAGAAGCAATTGATTTAGATTCCCAATTTGCAGCGCCCTATGCTTTATTAGCTTTCTATTGGATGGTACAACC
>JANRME010000176.1:0-16094 GCA_033761835.1 Saprospiraceae bacterium | reverse complement strand
TTCTTTGGAATTTCTGGGAGGGCTATATTATACTCTTCGCATATAGCAGAAAACTCATCAAATTTATGCTGGAAAAAGTAAGGAAAAAAGAATTCAGGCAAACAAACATACAGGGCATTGGATATGTACTCTATATCAGCCCACCATTGAGAATCCTCCTCTTTTTTTAAAATATCTATTCCAGCAAAATTTACACCCTCATTTATCCATTGGTTAAACAGTTCATCTGCTTTCTCAATTAACAAGGGCTTTTGGCTGAAATGATAATGATATATTTTCAGTATATTAACTTTGCCCTCATGTAAAAAATCCAATTGTCCACTCTGCTTTATTCTTTCAACCTCATCTTCTTCAAATACCAATAAAAACTCTTCGGAGTTAGGAATTTCCTTGAATGGCTTACTATCCTCAATGGTTCTCTTTCCAGTTTCGGAACTCATGTACAATTCCCATATATATTTATTGAATTTCATTTTTATATTTTCTTCTTGTGGCTACTCTTGTACTACCGTACTTCGCCTTCTTGCCTGCCGGCCGGCAGGTTACTTAGTCAGTCGGAGTTACGGGTATATTCACTTAGTCGGTAGGTTACTTTGAAAATTATACCTATAAAAATCCGCCTACAAACTTCACTCCCAGCTTGTAAATGAATAGCCCTCATTATTACATTGCAATATAATACAAAGCGTTCTATTACAGAAGCATAATGGTGGTTATTTTTTAATTTAATCAGCTTGGGTTTATGGGCGGTTGGGGAAGCAGGATGCTTTTTACGAAACGTTGGGAGGTTGAGTTCTAAGATCGGTTGCGTTGCTTGTTTTTGTTGATGCACTGCTTGTTTTGGCTTTTGCAATAGTTAAACGGTGTACTGCAATGACTGAATGGACGACTGCAAGTTTGGAATTCATGACTGCAAAATGAGAACTGGTTTCTGCAAAAGTAGAATTGCTTACTGCGATTTTAGAACTGGTTTCTGCAAAAGCGGAATTGGTTACTGCAATTTTAGAGCTGATTACTGCAAAAGCGGAATTGATTACTACGATTTTAGAATTGGTTACTGCAAAAGTAAAGTTGCTTACTGCGATTTTAGAGCTAATTGCTGCAAAAGCAGAATTGGTTTCTGCAAAAATAGAATTGGCTCTTGCAAGTTCTACACAGGGGACTGCAATTTGCCAGGAAGTGATTACAATTTGTTGTTAAGTGATTACTATTTGTAAATAAGCGGCTACCTCTTTTTCACAAGCTTATGCAATTTGTTTTTTAGAGATTCCTTTTATACTCCGAGCTTTTGCCATGAGGCTAATTGTCATTGCTCTATTTTTGCCAACAACTCTTTTTTCATAAACATATCATATTAAGTAAATCACTTATTGCCCATCAGTTCGAAACGGTGAAGCAGGTAAGCCTTCTTTATTATAAAAATTAGCATCTTCAGGATTGTCGGCCCATGCGTAACGCACCGCAACAGGGTTCTTTATATTATCATTCCAAACAATTACATGATCGCCATCTATAATAGCTTGCGACCAAACAAATTTCTTGTCCGCGCCCGCAATCGCAAAGCCTTTCAGATAGCCATATTTATCTTTCGCCATCAAGCCACCGCCCACGTGATCAAAACTCAATCGAATTTTATTACTTTCTATTTTCATGCTTTTATACACCGGGCCGGAATAAATAATTTTATCATCCCCATAAGCGAGCTTACGCGCTGCAAGCGAAAGGCGATAGCCCACATCTTGCTTGTTGCGCGGATGAATGTCGTCGGCTTCGCCAATATCAATAATAACGGCTTGACCCGTATTTGTAGTGGTTGTAAGTGTTTTTGATTGTGATTCGCGCAGTACGGCCCAATCGCTTTCGGAAGGATCGGACTTGGCTTGCATAAAATTTGCCAATTGCACAAACAAGAATGGAAACGTACCAGAATTCGTCCAGCGCGCCCGCCAATCCTGGATCATCGTATGAAACAAATTGCGATATTCATATGCATCATTACCACCTGCATTCGATTCACCCTGATACCAAATCACGCCTTTGATCGGAAAATCAAGAATCGGATGAATCATTTTATTATATAATAACATGGGCGTTTGATTCGTCGTGCTATTGCCACCACCAAAGCGCGCTTCACCGACTTTATATTTCCATTCACCTATTATATCATGTTTTTTATTTGCTGTTTCTAAATATAACAACTCCGGTTTACCATAAATACCGCCACCACCGCCCGTGTCGTCGACACGAACTGTAATAATATTTTTACCAGCTTTTAATATTGAAGCCGGGATATTATAAATTCGATTTTCATTATATCGCTGAATCATCTCCCCTATTTTCTGGCCGTTCACCCAAGTCATATCCGAATCATCAATCGGGCCAAGACTCAATGTTGCGTCTTTTTGAATATCGGCTGCGCTTAATTCAATCGTTTTTCTAAACCAAATAATGCCATCTAAATCAGGTAGTTCTGCGTTTTCCCAAAGCGTCGGCAATTTCATGATTTTCCAATCGCCATCATAATAATCATTTGCCGCCCAAAGCGCTTGTCCATTTTGCAAGCCCATATCTTTTTCAGGCAAAGCGCCAATGGTTTGTTGCAGTTTATTGCGAATCGCTTTCGTGCGTTCCTCGCGCTGTTGCTTGAGTTGCTCAGCAACTTTTGATATATCCGTGATGCCCAGTGATTCCGGGCTCATCCAGGGTTCAAGCCGACTACCGCCCCATGAACTATGTAATAATCCAATGGGTATATCATGATGTTTGCGTAATTCTTTTGCAAAATAATAACCAACGGCAGTAAAATTACCAACCGTCTGCGGCGAAGCCATTTGCCAGGGGCCGCCATTTATTTTATCCTGCGGCATTTCACTGCCTTCGTGCGGCACATAAAAATGTCGGATTTTATGATCATTCGCAGCAGCAATCTCTTTTTGCGCATTATTTGCAGCAGCCACCGGCCATTCCATATTCGACTGCCCAGAAGCCAACCACACATCACCAAACATGATATCCTTTATATCAATTATTTTATTTTTACCCGCAATCTTTATATCATACGGGCCACCAGCAGGCATAATAGGCAGCAGGATGCGCCATTTACCTTGCTTATCGGCTTTATCTGTATACGTTTTATTATTAAATGTAATATTAATTTTTTCATTCGCAGCAGCCCAGCCCCAGACGGGTACTTGCACGTCGCGCTGTAAGATCATGTGATCGGTGAAAATAGCGCTGGTTTCTAAGGGTTGTGCATTTACAAATAATGTAAATAATAATAAAGATGTAATGGTTAGTAGTTTCATGAATAGGTGTTTTAAAGGTGATTGGTTGTGTGTAATAGTATTACTAATTATCGTACATATACTAAAATAATTCGAGGGCTTAAAATTATAGTTTTCTATATTAGCCAATATAACCATTCATTTTCATTTCCGACATCAAGTTTAATATTGAATTTGTTATCCGCGTTCTCATTACATTTGATTCTTCAAAAGATAGTAAGCCTAAATTTAGATTATTTTCATTGGCTTTTATACTTGAGCTAATTAAAATAAGCTGATTCCTTATATCCTCATTTTTACCTTCAAGAGCTTGCTCCAAAACCTCAATTACCTTTTCTAATTTATTATCCTTTATAAGATTTTCAAGATGAAGCATTGAAAAAGCTTGTTTATCAAGTTCTTTTTCTAATTTATTAATAACAACAAATACTTTATGAAAGAACTCTTGAGGTTGCATATTTAAATCTGATATAAATTCTGTATCTCCTTTTTGAATATAATAATAATCTTTAGGCCTTTTTTCCCACGCATAGGAAGTGCCACCTTGGATTTTATAAGCTACAAAAACTGGTTTTCTTGCTAAAAAAGCTTTTTGAACACAATCTACGGCTCCTTTACCTCCTCCAATCACAATTAATGCATCTGAATAATTTATCTGATGTGTTCTTTCTTCTAACCACCACCTTGAATGTTCAATTTTTATGACTTGACCGATGTTTGGAATTTCTGTAATTCTTTGAGACAACAAAAATGTAATAAATTTTTTAGCTCTTTTTGTATCCTTGTTTAATAATTCTAACACTTCCTCTGCAATCAACATATCATATTCCCATGTCCCTGTCAATATTAACTGATGATCGTTTTCTATTAGTGCCTTCGCTAACTCTTTGCAATAACTCATTACTAATGAGCGATTAGTGGGAATGTCTCTATTATGCTTAAATCCTCCTTGAAATAAAATTTTCATTTTTAAATTCAACTTTTTAAGAATTTTGTCTATGAAAGTTAATAGAATTTAGCACATGAAATAAGTTAGATATACAAAATTACTTAAAACCCCACTTCCTGCTTCCTTTTATCACTAAAAAAACGCAGGCTTTTCTTTTGTCCGCCGATATTAAAATGCACGAAATTGCTTTGATCGCTGTGAAAATCCATTAAAAATGCGTCCATAACCTCTATTTGTTTGGGCTGCACTACGTTTTCGATTTCCACGTACATCCATACCGCATCGGTTTCGTATTCTTTACCTAAATATTTGCCAATCAAAGTTTTACCGTCTACTTTGATATTAAAATGTTCTTTTATATAAGTTTCAATATAAGCATCCGCCTCCGAACTTTCCTTCTCAGAACCAAGGTGCAGGGCAATCGTTTTCCCTCTCGCAGATTCAATTTTTTTAATATGATCTTCCAGGTCGTCCATAAAAATCTTATGCATCACTTGCAAAGACTTGTTTTCTTTAGAATAATGTATTTCGCTAATCGCAATATGAATCGGGTGCGCCGCGCCGAAATTGAAAAAAAATGCTAAAAGTATTGTCAATAAAGTCATCTGATAGATTTTTTTTACTTTTGTAGCAATTGAATTGCAAAGTTAATAACAATAAAATAGTGCGTTTTAGTTTGCTTTTTTGAAACTTATAACCGATTTACCGTGACCGATTTTTGGTTTAATCTGCAATTGGGCTTAGAGCATATCCTTGATCCGCGTGGCTACGACCATATTTTGTTCGTGATCGCCTTGTGCGCCGTCTATACTTACCGCGAATGGAAACAGGTCGCCTGGCTGGTCACTGCTTTCACGCTGGGGCATAGTCTCACATTGGCTTTAGCCACTTTTCAAATTATCAATATTTCAAGCGATTTGATCGAATTCTTGATTCCGATTACAATTTTGATCACTTGCATCGTCAATTTTACGATACAAACAGAAGCGCTTTCTGCTGCTGTACATCGCCGAAAAACATTGCAAAGATATGCTTTAGCTGCTTTTTTTGGACTGATTCATGGACTTGGGTTTTCCAATTTTCTCAAAAGCATTCTTCCGCGCGATGTAACCATCTGGAAACCCTTGCTGGCCTTCAATCTTGGACTGGAAATAGGACAATTGGTAATTGTAGGATTTGTGTTATTACTGGGTTATGGCTTAATGGAATTTTTGAAAACGCCGCGCCGTGAGTGGATTCTGGTAGTTTCGGGCATCATCGCGGGCGTAGCGTTGACGATTATACAAGAAAAATGGATTTTTTAATATTTGACTTCAGATGTATTTCAGGAATTTTCTATTACTCCGTATTGTCTAAAGACTATAGTCTTCCACAAGGGATGCCTATGGCAAAATTTAACGTCTTAAATAAAAATGTTATGAAGCGACTCTATTTTCTTCTTGCAGGAATTCTGATGCTGAGTGCTACAATGCTAGCGCAGCAGCCGGAAATAGACAAATTCACCCAACTCGAAACTTTATTGCCAACGCCCAATAATTTCCGCACCGCATCGGGCGCGCCTGGGCACGAGTACTGGCAACAACGCGCTGATTACAATATCAAAGTGGAATTGGATGAAAAACTGAACCGAATCATTGGTGAAGAGACGATTACGTATTACAATAATTCCCCGAATCCTTTGACTTATCTTTGGATTCAACTTGATCAAAACATTGAAGCACCAGAATCGGATACTTACAAAACCAAGACAGGTACATTTGATGATCGAATGGATATGCGCGCTATCAATGGTCATTTTGATAATTCTTTTGATGGTGGCCATAAAATTCAATACGTGCGCGATGCGGCGGGTAAAGATTTGAAATACACCGTTGTGAATACCATGATGCGTGTCGATTTATCGCAATCGCTTGCGCCAAAAGTAGGCAAAATTAGTTTTAATATTGGCTGGTATTATAATATTGCAGATCGGCAAAGCCCAACAACGAGAAATGGTCGCGGTGGTTATGAACTCTTCCCTGAAGATGGGAACTCGCTTTACACTATCACGCAGTGGTTTCCGCGCATGGCGGTTTACGATGATTACAATGGCTGGCAACACAAGCAATTCCTGGGCTCTGGCGAATTTACGCTGCCTTTTGGAAATTATACAGTTGCAATCACTGTTCCTTCCGATCATATTGTGGGCTCTACCGGCGTTTTGCAAAATCCAAAAGATGTATTGACGGCAGAGCAAATCAAGCGCTACGAGCAAGCAAAAACGGCTACAAAGCCTGTGGTTATTGTGACACAGGAAGAAGCCACTGAAAAAGAAAAAACAAAAGCAACGACCAAAAAAACCTGGATTTATAAAGCCGAAAATGTGCGCGACTTCGCATTTGGTAGCTCTCGCAAATTCATTTGGGATGCGATGGGCGTCAAAGTAGAAGGCAGTTCGCAACCAGTCATCATGGCGATGTCCTACTATCCGAAAGAGGCAAACCCGCTGTGGGGGCATTTATCAACTGAAGTAGTGGCACACACATTAAAAGTTTATTCTAAGTATTCTATCGCATATCCTTACCCGGTTGCTATCTCCGTAGAAGCTTCTAATGGAATGGAATATCCGATGATTTGCTTTAATAATGGTCGCCCCGACAAGGATGGCACCTATTCGGAGCGCGTCAAATACGGCATGGTAGGCGTGATTATTCACGAAGTAGGCCACAACTTCTTCCCGATGATCGTCAACTCCGACGAACGCCAATGGACTTGGATGGATGAGGGCTTAAATTCATTTGTACAATTCCTCACAGAGCAAGAATGGGAACGGAATTATCCACACCGCCGCGGCCCAGCAAAGAATATGGTGGAATATATGAAAGGTGGCAAAGATGTACAGGATCCTATTATGACGAACTCGGAGTCCGTAAAGTCTTTAGGTAATAATGCTTACGGCAAACCTGCTACGGCGCTCAATATCCTCCGTGAAACCGTCATGGGACGCGAACTTTTCGATTTCGCTTTCAAAACCTACGCACAACGCTGGGCTTTCAAGCATCCAACACCATCCGATTTCTTCCGCACGATGGAAGATGCATCGGGTATTGATCTCGATTGGTTCTGGCGTGGTTGGTTCTACACAACTGATAACGTGGATATTGCACTCGATGCCGTGACAGAATTCCGATTGGATACAAAAAATCCTGATGTGGAAAAACCTTTGCTGGCGCAACAAGCTAATGATGCTTTTGAAAAAGACATCACCAAGCAAAACAACAAAAAAGACATCCCGTCCGTAGCCGTAGAAACCAATAAGGAACTAGCAGACTTCTACACGACTTATGATCCGAATAAAGTAACCGCTACTGATCGCGAAAATTACAAGCGTTATCTGGCGACTCTAGGCGAAGAAGAAAAAGCGTTTTTAAGTAAAAAACAATATTTCTATCAATTGGATTTTTCCAATAAAGGTGGACTCATTATGCCGATTATTCTGGAATTTGAATTCGAGGATGGCACAAAAGAAGTGCAGCGTATCCCCGCAGAAGTCTGGCGTAGAAACAACGCGCAAGTGAGTAAAGTCTTTGCATTTGAAAAAGCACTCAAGCAAGTACTGATTGATCCTTATCTGGAAACCGCAGATATTGATACCGAAAATAATTACTTCCCGCGTCAAGCGCAGCCCAATCGCTTTGAAATCTTTAAATCACGCGGAGGAGGCGGAGCACGCGGACAAAGCTTAGGTGAAAACCCGATGCAGCAACAAATACGCGAGCAGAAGCAGCAAGGCAGCGGCGGAAAAGAGTAAATAGATCTCATAGTTAGCAGTAGGCAGTGTTCATTAAAAAGCAAGGCTGTCAACTGCTAACTATTAACTGCTAACTTCCTAAAACTACCAATCCCAATTCACTTTAAAACGATTGATTAAAGCTTTGGAATCCTTTACTTCCTTTGGTTTAAAACCCGTTGGCTCCCAGATATAAAGCGAAACAAATTCTTCGTACGAATCTACGCCTTCGCCCTCTTCGTTTACACGCAAAGTATGTGAGGAGTCGCGGATCAGAATATCTTTATCACCATCTCCATCAAAGTCAAAGAGCCAACTATTGCGCAACATCTGACCACCGTCACCGCCATAGAAATTAGACACTGGAATCAATGCCGTAACATAATTATGTTTCTTATTAACGACTAATAAAGATTGATTACCATACCAAAACAAGGTCACTCCAATCAGGTAAGCGTCATATTCATCACTCAAGCGAAAACGAGTTAAACCCAGGATTTTAGTTTCCTCGGCGTCAAGCATATAATCAATATTTTGTTGCAAAGTGAGTTCTACATTTGTTGTAAAAACAGAATATGGTATTGGCTTGGCTTTCATGCCAGAAGGACTGGTCATAGAGAAAAATAAAGTATCACTGATCTTCATGGATTGAAAATACTCGCTTAGTGCAAAACTTTGCGATGAAGCTTGTCCAGAAGCAATCAATAAGACTAAAAATACTAAACTGAAGCGCATGGGTTTCATCTTTTTTCTTTTGTGTAAAACAACAAAATCAGTTATCATAACCCTCCCTAAACGTCCTAAACTCACCTTTATTACTCAAACAATTTATTGCCGTTGGAAATTTAAGCAATAGCTGTTATTTTAGCCAATATTGTAAAGTATGAAACTCAAAACCCTCCTAAAATGAAATACTACTTTATCATTGCCTTTGGATTAATAATCATAAGCGTTCAAGGACAATCTGACAAACGCCAAACTTATTGTAATCCAATTGACATCAATTATCGATACAACTTTGAGCAGATTCCACAACAAATTTCTTATCGTTCTGCGGCCGATCCCGTCATTATCAATCATAAAGGTGAATATTATCTTTTTGCGACCATCTCCGGTGGCTATTGGCATTCCAAAGATTTAAAGAACTGGAAATATATCTTGCCCGAACGCTGGCCTTTTGAAGATAACTGCGCACCTGCCGCCTGGTCTTACGGTGATACCCTACTTATTTTCCAATCTACTTTTCAACAAAGACCTATTTTATATACCACAACACCCGAAACCGGAAAATTACATTTCTATAACCGCTGGTTACCGCTTATTAGAGACGAATTAGGACCTTGGGATCCCGCGTTATTCCATGATGAAGACACCGATCGTTGGTTTATGTATTTTGGTTCTTCTAATTTGTATCCGCTTTGTGGCATTGAATTGGATTACAATCGCCGATTGACGTATAAATCTGATGTAAAACGCATGATTTATCTCTATCCGCATATACACGGTTGGGAAAGATTCGGGCCGAACCACACTAGCAATATTACACCTTTCATTGAAGGCGCATGGATGACAAAAAACAACGGTAAATACTATTTACAATACGGTGCACCCGGCACAGAATATAATGTCTATGCCAATGGCACTTATGTAGGCGATGATCCGATGGGTCCTTTCGAGTATGCACCCAATAATCCCGTTTCTTACAAGCCCGGAGGCTTTGTTAACGGCGCAGGACACGGTAATACTTTCAAAGATATTCATGGTAACTACTGGAATACAGGCACCCCCTGGATTGCAGTCAATTGGAATTTTGAGCGAAGAATCGCTATGTTTCCCGCAGGCTTTGATAAAGATGATTTGATGTACGCTAACACTCGGTTTGGCGATTTTCCACAATATATACCCGAAAGTAAATGGAATGATAGAAATGAATTATTCACTGGTTGGATGTTATTATCCTATAAAAAACCTGTTACCGCTTCTACCGTAAGAGATACCTTTGATGCGAAAAGAATTACAGACGAAAATCCACGTACTTTCTGGGTTGCACAAACAAATAAAGCCGGAGAAACCGCTACAATCGATCTTCAAAAAGTGTATGATGTAAAAGCATTACAGATTCATTATACCGATTATAAATCAAATATTTATGCGAACGATGAAAACGTTTATATTCAAATGAAATGCTACGCATCGACCGATCAAAAAAACTGGCAAGTCATCTTTGACAATACCGACAAAAAAGAAGATCGGCCCAATGCATATATTGAACTGCCGCAAGCCGTCAAAGCACGCTATATCAAATACGAAAACGCTTATGTACCCACGCCTAATCTTGCCATCAGCGATATTAGAGTCTTCGGCAATGGCGATGGCAACGCACCATCCACGCCTGCCAATCTTAAAGTACAACGACACGAAGACCCACGCGATGCTACCATCACTTGGGATGCTGTTCCGAATGTAGTAGGTTATAATATTCTTTGGGGAATCGCGCCTGATAAACTATATCAAACCTATCAGATATGGGGAGACGCGCCTACCAAACTCGAACTCCGCGCATTAAGCGTAGGAGTCGATTATTATTATGCCATCGAAGCTTTTGACGAGAATGGTGTATCAAAAATAAGCAATATAGTAGCTGATAAATAAAAATATTAGAGAACAAAATAAAGCGCTTGATTGAATAACTACTATGTTTGATTTTAATTACAAGTTACAATCGCTTACCGATAGCTCGTATTCGTTTATTGATAACTTGTAGTCATTTATTGACAAATTACATTCGCTTATTGAAAAAATGAAATCGTTTATTGACAACTGGTAGTCGTTTACTGATAAGTTGCAATTATCTATTTAAAAGATGAAGTTGCTTATTGACAACTTGCAGTCATATAATGATAAATAGCAGTCACTTATTGAAAGAATGCAATCGTTTATCGATACTGTAAAACTATTAATTTCCTTTGTTCGATTTATTATTTCTTTCCTCATATAGGAATATAATGCTTTGTAATAGTAATCAAACTTCATTATTTTATAAATAAAAAGGTTGCAATCGCCTATTACAACGACGCAACCCTCTATGAAATCTATTACTGTTAGTAAAATAAAAATAATTATATCCAATTGATAGGAATGATGGTATATATACTGCCATCATCGGATGACCCGAAAAGAAAAACGACGCACCTCCTTGTACTCTTGACTAGTAGCACCAAACACAGACTTCACATACATTTTCACTTGCTTGGCAATCGCCACCAATCCGGTTTCTTTATGATACATTACCAGCTTGCGATGTCGGCGAGCGGCTTCGGCTTCCATACTTGCCTGCATAGCCGCGGTATTAGCGCTACGCATCTCCTGCAATAGCATTTGGAGCGAAGCCACTTGCAACTCCTGCTCGTTGGGCATATATTTAGGCTCGCTTTGAAGCAGCGAGATCATCCGCGCTACATGCTCGATCTTCAGGTCAAAAGACTGTTGAGAAGAAGAACGGGATTTAGATTTCTTACCATTGCCATTCGCCTCCGGCGTTTCGGTTTCCGCTTCCAGGAGCGTTACTTCCGGCGTTGTCGTTTCCGCATCCTCCTTTTTGCCAGCCCGTCTGCCCTGTATCTTTCGCTGAATACCCTTGGCGTCTGCCAATTTTTCGGCATGAACACCACAGATAGCAAAGGCATTGACGATGCGGGTGGTCAGGAAAGGCAGCTTTTCAAATAATATTCTCCGGTGATTCGTCGCGTTGCTTTCGGCGGTATTCTTCTCTATCACTACATCCAGGCACATCCGCGCCTCCATCAGCTTGTTTTGCAAACTATCAATTTGCAATTCCGGACGGGAAGGATTGTATGGCATACCAAACCCGATACACCGCAACCGGAGCTGCTCAAAATTAGCCACATTCTTGGCGTGACCTACTTCCGAATTAGATCTACTGTCCATCATAAAAAATTTTAGATTCGTAAATTTGTTGAAATACCAAGCCTTAGAAAATGATACGATTTCCTAAAAGCTTATACGTTTTGAAGCCGCCAAATAAGAATGTGTAATGATAGTTTGATATAAGAATGCCTTAAAAGAAGTTTATGTGGTTTATTTGTTGGGAGGTTTGGTGTTGTAAAGATAAGAAAAAAAACAAGATATATGCAAGGAAAATGGTAGAAAAATGTAGGGGGAAGTAAAAAATATTTATGTAGAGTGATATTAATGTAACAAAATAAAAAGATGATAATATCACCCTTTTAGGATTTGTGCGTATCATCAATAATGATTCTATTATCTTGCCATCCCTTCGAGATTCTATAAAAAATTAACAATGAGTAAAATCCCGAAGGCATGACAGGATTATAGACAAACAAAAAATAATGTGATAAACCCTGAAGGGGTGATATAAATTGTATTATCTTTTCAGGATTAAAAAATGATTATAAATTAATTGATTATTCTAAGATCATGATATTCCTTTGGGATTGAAAAAAACAATTATCACAGAATGGCTGGGACTTATTCGCAAATTTACATTAAAGTGTTTTTTGCTGTGAAAGGCAGAGAAAATTTCATCAATAAAACCTGGAAAGACGAATTGCATAAATATATAGTTGGTATCATTAAAGGGAAAGATCAAAAATCAATCATTGTCAACCGTATGCCTGATCATATTCATGCATTTACTGGTTTGCGTCCTTCTATGGCAATCTCGGATTTGGTGTGAGATATAAAAAATAATTCCTCAAAGTTTATTAATGAGTAACAATTTGCAAAAAGTAAATTTTCGTGGCAGGAGGGATTTGGCGCATCCTCTTATGCTTCGTCTCAAGTAGAAAATGTATATCAATATATTCTACATCAAGAAGAACATCATAAAAAGAAAACCTTCAGGGAAGAATATATAGACTCCTTAAAGCAGTATCAAATAGATTATAATGAAAAGTATTTATTTGATTGGGTAGGCTAATAATAGTAATGTTAGTGACAGCTTGCCTTCCTATCGGTAGGTAGATATCCCGTGCTTTCTATTTTGTGGTCTCCAACTATTTTTACTATTTTTACCTGGTGTCTAAGGCGCTGTTCCATCATAAAAAATAACGTAAACACTAAAGCCAAATTTGCCGTGTTTCTCAATTTGGATAAAGATTTATTGCCGGTGTATGAGATTGCGTTCCTTCCTTTGTTTGAGGCGTGGATAGCCAAAGTGAATGCATTGGAGCGCCCTTTTTATCCTTTGAATGCGGTGCATTTTGGTATGTTTGAGGCAGAGGCGGATGATGGATTTGTGGTGTATTGGATTGGTACGCGCTTTTGGCAGCGAGAGCTGGATATTTGGAATAAATGGATCAAGGAGGCAGAGTATGAGCCGCATCTGCAGCAAAAGTTTTTGTATTTGCCCTTTACGATGGTGACCGATGATTGGTTTAATCCGCATGCTATGGTAGCGCAGGCCTTGAAGGCGTATGTCGATTCGGAGGATTTTGCTGCTTCTATTTTTCGCCATGCAGAAAGAATGACATTTGGTTTTGATGATGGGGAAGTATATAGATTAAAATGATTTGCAGTGGCGTCGGGAGTTTTCACTTTTCTGCTTTAAATAGCTCAAGCCGCTTCCAACAAAAGCATATTAAGCAATTAGTAGTTAAAAGGAATCAAATCTATTCAAATGAAAGCATTTACGAAAACGAAATATGGAGGACCAGAAGTACTTCAATTGGAAGAGGTAGAAAAGCCAACTGTAAAGGCGGATCACTTGCTGGTAAAAGTGGTAGCAAATTCTGCCAATCCAGCTGACTGGCATATCCTTCGGGGGAAACCTTTTTTTGCACGATTCACTTTTGGATTGTTCAAACCCAAATATAAAATTTTGGGGGCTGATTTTGCAGGTATCGTAGAAGCAGTTGGGAAGAATGTAACGCATTTTAAGGTGGGAGACCGGGTATTTGGAGAAACTTTGGAAGGAGGCGCTTTTGCGGAATATACCTGTGTAGCAGCAAATGTTTGTGGCATCATGCCAGAAGGAACTAGTTTTGCTGAAATGGCAAGTGTTCCTATCGCAGGCGTAACGGCTTTACAGGCACTCCTTACGCATGGAAAACTCAAAGCCGGAGAATCGGTACTCATTAATGGCGCTTCGGGCGGTGTGGGTCATTTTGCCGTGCAAATTGCAAAAACTTATGGTGCGAAAATAACCGCAGTGTGTTCCAGTAAAAATGTTGATTTTGTAAAGACATTAGGTGCAGATGAAGTAATTGCTTATGATCAGGAAAACATTTATCAACATAATGGAAAATACGATCTTATTATAGATACAAACGGCAATCTTTATCATAAAGATTATAAACGTATGGGGAAGCGAGGAGTGATGGTCGGTTTCACCACATTGGGTCATATGTTTTCTTTACTCTTAAAAAGGGCTTTTAATAAGTTCCCCATTGCCCAATTTACAGCAGAAGCCAACACCAAAGATTTAGAGACCTTGGCAGCTTTGATTCAAGATGGCAAAGTGAAAGTTCATATAGAAAAGACTTACTCTTATAAAGACATTCCAGCAGCCATTAGTTATATTGAAGCCATGCATACCAGAGGAAAAGTGGCGATGGTGTGGGAAAGCATGGACAGTATAGCAGCCCTGGATGCCGAAGGAAAAGGCAACTCCCACTAAGAAGTGTTTTGTGCCTAATATGCTTTCTTCTGATAAAAGAGTACAAATCAATCAAATTCTTTTTATATCTTATCTTGCACAAAAACAATCACACCATGGCAGATGACGGATCAAAACAAGGCGCAGTATGGCCCATGCCGAAGTTTTACTTTCGGGTGCAATTTGGTAATTTAAAAACGACTATCCTTTTTCAGGAAGTATCAGGCTTGGATACTGAGACACAAGCAATTGAATACAGGCATCAGGATAGCGCGGTATTTTCTACGGTGAAAATGCCCGGCCTTGCTAAGTTTGGCAATGTAACGATGAAGAAAGGTGTTTTTGTAAATGATAATACATTTTGGGATTGGTATAATAAGATTAAAATGAATACCATTCATCGGGAAACCGTGACGGTTGAATTACTCAATGAAACAGAAAATCCTGTGATGACCTGGACTTTGCAAAATGCTTTTCCCACTAAAATAACTGGCACGGATTTAAAAAATGATGGCAATGAAGTAGCGATAGAGGTAATGGAAATAGCGTATGAAGGATTGAAGATAGAGAATAAATAATAAGCAGTTGAACGGTTTTATTAGTCAATAGTCGAACGGCTTATTATTTTAAAAATCAAGTATTTTGCTGTAAATTAAACCTATATTTATTTTAGAACAAATGTTTATGGCTATATTCATCGCATTATTACGAGGCATCAATGTAGGTGGGAATACGATTTTTCCGATGGCGGAATTGAAGGCGATCTGTGAAGCAGCAGGATTCAAAAACGTGCGTACTTACATCCAAAGTGGAAATGTATTATTTGAAACTGAGCTTTCAGAAGTAGAACAAGTAAATATATTAGAAGATGCAATAAAAACAAGCAAACAAAAACATATTCCGGTCATCATACGATCTGCCGCAGAAATGGAAGCAGTGCTTACGCGTAATCCATTTCCCGATGCTTTACCTGCGCAAGTGGGTGTACTATTTTTAGTAAATAAAGCGCCAAATGATTTATTTAAAGATGTAATAATGGAAGGGCGAGAGGAAGTGGTGGTTTCCGGTCGGGAGATTTATATTCACTTTCCAGATGGCATGGGGCGCTCCAAACTAAAATTTCCGAAGGCAGCTCAGGAAGGCACGATGCGCAATATCAATACGATAGTTAAATTGGTAAAATTAGCCGAGCAATAAAGAAGCGTTTTGTATTTTAATCAAATACACCTATGGAATTAAATAGAATAACAATGGTAAATACACCAGAAAGTGTTTATAAAATAAACTGGTTGCGCGCCTGGAAAAACTTATCTGTTTATGTATCTTTTAGTATAACACTCGTTAGTGTAATAAGTCTATTACTTACTTATATTGCATCTGGTTTTAATTATACCTATACATTCAGACACGCCTCCCCTATTGAGTTGTTGGGTTTATTAATTGTTATTTGTGCGG
>JANRME010000175.1:0-6342 GCA_033761835.1 Saprospiraceae bacterium | reverse complement strand
CAGCGATAAAATTGCCAACCTGCGCGTCTTTCGCGCCGGGCGTGTTGGTACGCGGTATAATGGTTTCGGCTATTTCATCAAAAAATATAATATTATCTTTAGTAAATAAACCAATTTTTCCTGCATTATTATCTGCTGGTTGACAGCCACTTAAGAAAAAATCAGCGCCTACAACTGCTGCGCCGCTTATGATACTTATATGTTTTAATAATTCCCTTCTATTCATATTTAGTTGTGTTCGGGTGTTCAAGTATTCAGGTGTTCGGATAGCACGTCGTGTTGGACATGAACACTCGAACACCTAAAAACATGACCACAGTTTTATAAATTTCCTTTTTTCAACTCTTCCACGGCATGATTCGCTGCCCGCGCCGTGAGCGCCATGTATAATATCGAAGGACTCTGATTGCCGGTACTGGTCATGCAAGCACCGTCCGTAACGAAGACATTATTACAAGCATGAATTTGATTATATTTATTTAGTATCGACGTTTTCGGATCATGTCCCATGCGCGCGCCGCCCATTTCGTGAATGTCCAAACCCGGAGGCTGATGGCTGTCATTGGTGCGAATATTTACAGCACCCGCGGCTTCCAGCATGGCTTGCCCTTGTTCCAGAAAATCTTTAATCATTTTTTCATCATTCTCATCATAACCGACCGAAGTAATTAATAACGGAATGCCCCATTGATCTTTTTGATCAGCACTCAATCTTACATGATTCGTTTCCTTCGGAATCGTCTCGCCCTGCATGTACATGTACGCGCCCCAGGTGCCGGGTTTGCTGATTTGATCTTTAAAATCCGCGCCTAGCATGGATTCGACGCCTTTCGTACTGAGCTTTTCGCGGTAAGCGCCGGAGAAAATCGTATAACCGCCGATGAAATCCGTATCCTGTTTTTGTAAATTCCGATAATTCGCAATAATACATTCTACCGGACGAGTTACTTTATAATATTTATCTTGATATCCTTCAAAATCGCCGCCCATGCTGGCTCTGTAATTATGAAAACAAATATATTTACCCAACACCCCGCTGTCATTGCCCAAGCCATTCGGAAAACGATTGGAAGTGGAATTTAATAAAATCAAATTACTATTTAGCGCCGAGGCATTTACAAATATAATATTTGCAAAATATTCGGTTGCTTCATTACTTTTTGCATTGATTACACGCACGCCCGTCGCTTTGCCTTTTGCTTCATCATATATAATGGAATGCACGACGGAATCCGGTTGCACCGTTAAATTGCCAGTCTTTTTCGCCCAAGGCAAAGTAGAGGTGACCGAACTGAAATAGCCGCCATACGGGCAGCCCCGCATACACAGATTTCGATTTTGACATTGTCCTCTACCTTGCTGATTATGAATCTCTTGCGGTTGTGTAATATGCGCCCAGCGACCCGATACATAATATCGCTTGAACTTATCATATAATATTTTTTTGAGGTGCTGTTCGACACAATTCAACTCATATCCTGGTAAAAATTCTCCGTCCGGCATGGACTCAATCCCTTCTTTCACACCACAGACGCCGATGAATTGCTCGACATGACTGTACCAGGGCGCTACATCCGCATAGCGAATGGGCCAATCAATGGCATAACCGAAACGCTGTGGCGCAGTGAATTCAAACTCGCTCCAGCGCTGGCAAGCGCGTCCCCAGGTTAATGATTTTCCCCCAACTTGATACCCACGTATCCAATCAAACGGTTTTTCCTGCACATACGGATGGTCGGCATCTTGGATAAAAAAATGATCGGTATCGTCGCTATAGCCAGCGGCTTTCGAGATCAGTGGATTCTTCTGAAGATGTTCTTTTGTCATCGAACCCCGGTGCGGAAAGTCCCAGGGACGCATATTGTAAGTAGGATAATCTTTAATGTGTTTTACATTTCTACCGCGCTCCAGCACTAAGGTTTTCAAGCCTTTATCGCACAATTCTTTGGCTGCCCAGCCCCCGCTAATGCCGCTGCCGATGACGATGGCATCGTAGGTGTGTTGCGCTTTGCCACGAGCATTAACGTTCAGCGTATCTTGTGTTTCTTGCATATTGATTAGGTATCGTTAATTGGGCTAAGCTAAGGAAATAATTGGAAATAATTCATAACTTCAACAGCTATAGATTTAATCCTGTGGACTATATTATATTGGTTAACAAATAATTACAAAATAATTATGCTTTTTAAATTATTAAAATTGTGGCTGGTAATAAGCTTTGCTTGCTTTTTCAAAGTCGTGCAATGTCAAAATGATAAAATTAATAGAGAAGCTTTAGTGAGCCGCCATCATGTAATAATCGAGCGCTTTGATTCGCTTTCCTCCTTATCTGTTGGCAATGGGGCTTTTGCTTTTACGGTGGATGCTACTGGTTTGCAAACATTTCCCGATGTATATAAAAATGGCGTGCCGCTTGGAACCCAATCAGAATGGGGTTGGCACAGTTTTCCAAATTCAGGGAATTATAATTTTTCAGAAACTTTACAAGAATATGATATTGCTAATAAAAAAATCCCCTTGCCTGTTCAATTTGAAAACCCGGGGCGCAAACAAGACGCTTCTAATTGGTTTCGACAAAATCCGCATCGTTTACATTTAGGTATCATCGGATTTGAATTATATAATAAAGATGGCAAAATCGCCAGCGTAAATGATATTAAAAATATACATCAAGAATTAGATTTGTGGAATGGTGAAATCCGCAGCCACTTTACATTTGAAGGCGAACCGGTAGATGTTATTACCATTTGTCATCCGAATCAGGATATTATATCTGTAAAAGTAATTTCTAAACTTTTAAAGAAAGATTTAATAAAATTTAAACTCCATTTCCCCTACCCTACTGGCAATCATACCGATGATGCTTGCGATTGGAATGCAACAGATAAGCATATAACTACATTCAATTCCAAACTAAATAACACAAGAATTACTAGAAAATTAGATGCTACATTCTATTTTGTAAATATAAAAAGCAATCAACCATTACATATTTCACAGACAGAGCAACATAAAATATTAATAGAACCGAATAAAGATAAGGAAAGTATCGAGCTAAATTTCTCATTTTCAGATAAAAAATCATTTGTTTCTCCCTCATTTTCAACAATAAAGAAAAAAACAAATCAGTATTGGCGATCTTTCTGGACATCAGGTGGCGCAATCGATTTTTCGGGAAGCACCGATTCCCGAGCGTTGGAATTGGAGCGAAGAATCATATTATCACAATATTTAATGGCGATACAATGCGCTGGCTCAATACCGCCACAAGAAACAGGATTAACTTATAATAGTTGGTTTGGTAGATTTCATTTGGAAATGCACTGGTGGCACGCCGTCCACTTTGCTTTATGGAACCGAATTGAATTGCTGGAACGAAGTCTTGATTGGTACACAAAAATAAAACCTCAAGCCGCAGAAATTGCTGAAAGACAAGGTTTTGAAGGTGTGCGCTGGCCCAAGATGACCGATCCTGAAGGTGGTGAAGCACCTTCCAGTGTTGGCTCTTTTTTGATATGGCAACAGCCGCATTTTATATATTTCGCAGAATTATGCTATCGACATCATAAAAATCAAAAAACGTTAAACAAATATAAAGATTTGGTATTTAAAACGGCTGATTTTATGGCTGATTTTGCAGTGTATGATTCTATAAATCAACGATATAATTTAAAAGGGCTTATCCCTGCTCAAGAGCGCTTCATTCCTGAAGAAACCTTGAATGCGCCGCTGGAATTGGCTTACTGGAAATGGGGGCTTTCCACTGCATTGGAATGGTGCGATCGTCTGAATATTCAGCGACATAAAAAATGGGAAGAAGTATATAATAATTTAGCTGTATTACCTGAAAAAGATGGCTTATACCTCGCAGCAGCAAGCGCTCCTGATAGTTATACCTCAAAAAAATATATGACCGATCACCCCGCTGTTTTGGGCAGTTTTGGAATGTTGTCTGGAAAAAATATGATAGATACTGTAATAATGCAAAATACTTTTAATTTTATTTGGGATAACTGGCATTGGGAAGAGACCTGGGGCTGGGATTTTCCTTTAACAGCAATGGCTGCAGTGAGATTGCACAATCCTGAAAAAGCGATGGATGCATTATTTATGAATCAAAAAACGAATAAATATTTAGTAAACGGACATAATTATCAAAATGTTCGTTTGCGCATTTACCTTCCCGGGAATGGCGGGCTACTTACTGCTGTTGCCATGATGTGCGCTGGTTTTGATGGTAATAGAATATCCAGTCCTGGGATTCCAAAAAATAAAAATTGGAAAGTAAAATGGGAAAATTTGAGTCCGATTCCATAAATACATAAAAATTGAACAGTAGATTCTTGCAAAAAAACTATTTTTAGGCGATCAGATAATATAATAAAATTAATGTATGAAACTAGGACAAATATTCTTTCTAATTTGTTTTTTGCTGTCGTCATATCTTACTCATTCTCAAGGCTTTTTAAGAGTAAAAGGTAAGCAAATTGTCAATGAAAAAGGCGAAAACATACTCCTGCGCGGCATGGGCTTGGGCGGCTGGATGTTACAAGAAGGTTACATGTTGCGCGTGCAAGGCATTGGACAACAGCAACATGTGATTAAGAAAAATCTGGAAGATTTAGTTGGAAAAGAAAAAACGGCGGCATTTTATGGTGCCTGGCTTGCCAATCATACCCGTAAAATTGACATTGATTCGATGAAAGCCTGGGGATTTAATTCGGTGCGGCTGGCAATGCATTATAATTTATATACATTACCTATTGAAGAAGAACCTATTGCAAGTCAAAATACCTGGTTAGAAAAAGGTTTTGTAATGACGGATAGTTTATTAGAATGGTGCAAAGCCAATAAAATGTATCTCATTCTTGATTTGCATGCAGCACCCGGAGGGCAAGGAAATGATTTAAATATTTCAGATCGCGATCCTAATAAACCCTCGCTCTGGCAAAGTGAAGCCAATCAGCAAAAAATGATCGCGCTATGGCGCAAACTCGCAGAACGCTATGCCGACGAGCCTTGGCTGGGTGCTTATGATATTATAAACGAACCAAATTGGGGATTTTCCAATCTAAATGATGATAAGAATGGATGTAATGAACAACTAAATGAACCATTAAAAAAGTTAATGGTAGATATCACAAAAACGATCAGGGAAGTCGATAAAAAGCATATCATTATTGTGGAGGGCAATTGCTGGGGCAATAATTATAATGGCATTTTTCCTTTATGGGATAATAATATGGTAATTAGTTTTCATAAGTATTGGAATTATAATAATAAAGAAGCCATTCAAAAATATTTAGATTTCCGGGAGCAGCAAAACGCGCCGATTTGGCTCGGCGAAACGGGTGAAAATTCTAACGTCTGGTTTCGGGATGCGATTCATTTGATAGAAAGTCATAATATTGGTTGGGCGTGGTGGCCCTTGAAAAAACTGGGCTTTAATAATCCATTACAAGTAAAAACGCCGAAAAATTATCAAAAAATCCTGGATTTCTGGGCAAAAAAAGGTCCGAAACCAAGCATCGAAGAAGCTTATCAAGGATTGATGGAGCTTGCAGAAAATTTAAAATTAGAAAATTGTATTTATCATAAGGATGTAATAGATGCGATGTTTCGGCAGCCACATACCAATGCTGTCAAGCCTTTCAAGAGTCATTTAGTTGAATCTAATACCATAATAAATGCGGTCGATTATGATTTGGGGCGACATAGCTTTGCTTATCTTGATAAAGATACGGGGAATTATTATATCTCCGTAGAAAGCGAACGAAATACAGGAAATCGTGGACATATGTATCGTAACGACGGCGTAGATATTGAATTAGAGGCAAATACAAATGATAATTATTATGTAAATCATTTTGAAAATGATGAATGGCTGCAGTACTCTGTGAGCGTTAGGAAAAAAGGTATTTATAATTTTATTTTCACGGTTGCATCTGAAAATGGTGATGGCAAATTAGAATTATCTGTTAATGGTAAGGTCCAACCCATAATTACAATTCCCAATACGAATGGATGGGAGCAGTGGAAGAATACAGAAATAAAGGGCGTCCGATTGAAAAAAGGAAAGAATGTATTGAGAATAAAAGCACAGAACGGCGGATTTAATTTTAAAGCGATGCAGTTCATAAGTGCATAATAAAATTAGTTTTCTATTTCCCAGTGATCAAGTAAAAGTAACACAGACTTTCCTAAGTCCATTGCGTTGCTTTTTCTTTCATTTTAGCAGCAACATCGTGTCCTAAATAACGTTCGATCCAATTGTGTAAAATATATAATAAAGGTGTAAGCAATACAGCCATAAAAAATTTGTAGATGTACTGTATCAATGCT
>JANRME010000174.1:0-3238 GCA_033761835.1 Saprospiraceae bacterium | reverse complement strand
CGCCGCCGTACCCTGCTGTGGTGGACCGACAACGAAAACACCAAACGCCGCGCCGAAAAACTCTTCAGTGATGCCGCAGTAGTTACCCGACAAGCGGCGATCGATAAAATGAAGCCTGCGCTGACACTCAAAGGCAATGCGGCAAAGGGAAAAACGATATTTGCTACGCATTGCGCTACTTGCCACCGTTATGGCAATACAGGCGTGGAGGTTGGCCCGGTGCTGACCGAAATTTCCCGCAAAAGTAAAGCCACCCTCCTGCACGACATCCTCGATCCGAACGCCGCCGCTGACCCTAAGTACATCAGCCATCGCCTCGAAAGCAAAGATGGCCTGAGCCACCTGGGCATTGTGGCGGCCGAAACGGATCAGAACGTGACTTTGTTGAAGATGGGGGGCGAGAAGGTGACTTTGGCTAAGAAGGAGTTGAAGTCTTTTCGGTCAATGGGGACTTCGTTGATGATGGAGGGGTTTGAAAATGCGATAACGGTGGCGGAGATGGGGGATTTGTTGGCGTTTTTGCAGGGGGGTGAGTGAGGGGGGAGCTTAGATGGGTAAAATTGAATGATTTGGGCAATATTCGCTTTTGGGTAGTATAAATTTTTCATGAAACGCTACAAAAATACGGCTAATTATGTAAAATAGCCGTATTTTTGTAGCGAAATGAATTTACAAAATATCCACATCGCTGAACTTGCCGAGCGGCACAAAGGTATCTTGAGAGCAAAAGACTTGACAGAGGCTGGATTGAGTTTTAGGCAGATTCAAAATTTAACCACCTCGGGCGCTTTGGAAAAAATAGGACGCGGCATCTATCGTTTCCCACAGTATTCTTACGATGAAAGACTCGAAATCATGCGGCGCATCCCGAATGGTGTATTTTGCCTCTTTTCTGCTTGTTTTCTGCATGGGTTGTCAGATTTCGTGCCTTCTGCACAACATTTAGCGGTACCCAAAAAATCCCGCTATGTCCTGCCGGATTATCCGCCAGTCAAGTTGTATTTTTGGGAGGAAACAGCCTTCCAATTGGGCGTGACGGTATTCGATCTGGATGGAAGCAACATTATGGTCTATAACCCCGAGAAAACCGTCTGCGATATGTGCCGCCTACGTGGAAAAATCGGCTTGGATATGTTGAAAGAAGTATTGGTAAATTACCTCCAACGCCCCGACAGAGATTTGGCAAAACTGCATAACTACGCCCGGCAATTGCGGGTGGAAAAAGTACTAAACTCATATTTAACCATGATGCTATGAGTGTTTCCATACCTTCAATCCAAGACAAACTGCGAAACATTGCAAAATCTACTGGGAAGGATTTCCAACTTATTCTGACCCGGTATTTTCAAGAACGATTGTTGTTTCGACTATCGCAATCGGAACATAACGAGCATTTCTGCCTGAAAGGAGGCGCATTGTTGTACGCGCTAGAACGGGAATCGAGCCGTCCAACCCTTGATATTGACTTACTTTCTCTGAAAATCCGCATGGATAAAGTCCGGTTTGACGAGATTTTTCGAAAAATATGCAACATCACCTTTTCGCAGGATGGGGTGCAATTCGATACCGAAAAAATCGGTGTAGCGGAAATCATGGAACAACGCCGATACGCAGGTTTACAAATCAAAATCCCGGTTTCCCTCGGTACTATGCGGCAATTTATTAAGATTGACATCGGTTTCGGCGACGTGGTCACGCCTCCTCCTGGCAAAATGACCTACCCTACTTTGCTCGACATGGCTGCACCGGAAATCCAAGCATACTCCCCCGAAACGGTTATCGCAGAGAAATTTGAGGCGATGATTGACCTTGCCGAATCGAACAGCCGCATGAAGGATTTTTACGATGTCTATCAATTGCTCTTCAAAAAACGATACAACCCAGAGACCTTAAAGTTGGCCATTACCCAAACATTTCAAAATCGTCAGACCATTCTGCGTCAAAACCACCCACTTTTTACCGCCGATTTTGCCAATGACCCTAGCCGCAAACAACTTTGGGCGAGTTTTCTGCGACGGACAAAATTGGATGAATCGCTTGATTTTGATACGGTGTTGGAGCTTATTCGGGAGGTTTTGATGCCAGAGGGAAATGAGTAGATGATGAGGACCTAGGAGGGGTAGAATGTAATTGTGCGGTATGTCTAGGATTTATGGATTTAATTGTTTAGTGCCTTCATTCCTGTTCAAATCGCCTACCAAGGTTGAGGGTAAATCAAAATTCTTAACGCAATGCACAATTGTAAAAATCACCAGATATGATTGATACTAAATTATTGATGTCAAATCTTGATGTCGTTAAAAAGGTAATTGATTATTTTGCAGCTAAATATGCGAATCCTGATGAATGGGAGAAAATTAAAACTGATGCCATTGAAAATGGCAAGAAATTTAATAGTCCAAATTCGGAGAAGTTTGTTAATTACGGTTTCTTATCACCTATGGATTGTACGTTTTACCTGTCTAAAAATGGATTTAATAATCACACTAGAGAAATTGATGAAACGATCAAGGCTTTACATGAGAAACTTATTATTTACCCGATTGATAAGATGTTATTATCTAGGTTTACTGATGAACGTTACCAATTCAATGGCACTAATGCATATAATCTCTACAAAAAGAATTTAATATTAAATATCTTGTTAGGTTTTGAGTTTATTATCAAGACATTTAGCAACTCTGTATTTAAGATTGAGCCAACATATTCAAATGGAGAAAAAAGTATAGGTACGGGATTTCTCATCAGGGAGAAAGAGAATCTTTTCATTGTTACAAACAAACATGTGGTCCAAGAATCAAGGGAGTTAAAAGTATATGACATTAATGACAACATCATAGAATACAGCCTAGTATTTGAAAATCCAGAGAAAGATATTGCAATTTTTGAATTGTCTATAACGCCACAAACCCGAGCATTTCTTATGAACACAGAATTTGATCTTTTAGATGAGGTTATAACAATAGGTTACCCTTCTGTGCCAATGACTAAGTTAGCATATCAATTATGTCATAAAGGAGAGATAAACTCTATAGTTCAAGATTACTACGATAATAGTTTAATAGTATTTTCAGCAAAAACTTCTTCGGGTAACAGCGCAGGGCAAACGCATTAAAATTGGAAAAAAGGATGAGAAGCCCTAGCTTTGGAAAAAGTCAATGGGAGAAAGAATTCAATCAGCGCAACTCCAATCTTTAATTGCTCGTTTTGAGGATATTAAAGATAAGAGAATAAAAAG
>JANRME010000173.1:0-11962 GCA_033761835.1 Saprospiraceae bacterium | reverse complement strand
TACCCTGCCCTGGTTGGCTATCAAATAGTCCACATACAACTCGAAAGTAGCTGGAAATTTCATCCCTCAAAGGTCGTAACTGTCAAAGAACTTTTTTTTCCTAATTTTTCTAATGCGTAATCTCAGTTCCTTGATAACTTTTTTTGCCTCCTCTGCCGATACGGCTACCGACTCTCCATTGTCTTGAGCATTCTCAGGGTTCAATTTTTTTATTGCAGCCTTTAATATGCTCATCATCAAATCAATTTCTTGCTCTATTAAGTCTCGTATTTTTTGGGCATCATTATGCAAATCGTTCATATGGTTGATTTCCGCTTCCCACTTTTTCTCCCAAAATTCGTAATGTTTCTTCAGAAAATAATCTTCATAAATCTTATTTTCATAGTCTGTCAATTGTTGCTCTGCCTGGGCAAGTCTTGCTTTCAGTCTTGATATTTTGCTGTTCTGTTGTGTTTCATCTAATTCCTGGTCGCAGAATGCTAATTTACGTTCGAGGTGATTGGCATACGCGGAAGCGTACTTTTTCTCTCTGTCTTTTAGTTCTTTTACCAGGTCATTCAGTGCATTAGAAATTTCGTCATACTCATCTTTTATATGAGTGAAATGGTCTTTTATATTGCTGGTCAGGTTTTTTCCATCCTCTTCTCCTCTATCTCGTAAGGCGCCATTTTCAATGTCTTCTTCTATCTTCTTGACCAACCCCTGTAGAAGATGCTTTAACTCTTTGTAAATCTCTCCTGAACTGTTCCAATTGTTTGGAGCGTTATCGTTTGAACTGTTTTCCTTATTGTTTTTGTAAAAAAACCACTTCATGTCAGCAAAGATGAATGATCCAAAAATTAAGATGCGTTGGAAGAATTACCAGGCGGAAGACCTTGTTGTGTACTTGTACCGCCGCCAGTTCCACCTCCGGGGGGGCTTTTAAAATTACTACGAATCGCTTCTCCGTCGGCATAGCCAATTCTTAAATCTACGATTGCCTTACCTTTTTCATCTACTTCTACTAAGAATTTCCTAAAAGCCTCTTTAATTTCGTTATTCGCCTTTAAATCAACCGTTTGTTGTAGTAATTCTCTAATTGTTTCAAAAGAGTCGAATATACTTTTTGTAATATTTTCGATGCTTTTGATACCCGCACTAATCACTTGTTCTATAATTTTATATTTATGGTCAGAGTCGAGTTCGATAGGAAGTAATCTTAGGATGGTTTCTTGAAAATCTACAATAGCCAACTCTCGCATTTCTCGCAGTTTTTGGTAAAGTTCTTCGATTTCTTTTTTGGTTTTCTGTACCGATTCAAACAAATTATCGAACCTTCCTTTGATTAAAAGGTATTCATCATTCGCGGTTTTGTTGATACTGCCTAAATCATCTGTTAATTTTGTAATGGTATCGTTTAATTTACGGTCAGCTTCTGCTAAACCATAAAGCAGTCCTATTTCCTTAGGCTCTCTTGTTTTTATAATTGAACCATTGTTACTCATAATTTAAAGCTTTTATTTTTTGAATAATTTAAATTCAATTCTGCGTTTATAAGAATCCATTGCTTCACTTCGGTCTATTCCTTTTCCTTGGTACTGAAAATCTACTGGTGGAAGGTCTTTGCTAAAAATTTCTTCCATACGCTTAATACCTGCATAGGCTCTGGCATAAGAGAGTTGTTGATTGCCTGCATTCCCCAGACTAAAAGTGCGAGGTATGCCTGTGCCCGCCGAGCCGTTTTTTAAACTGATGCTGCCATTTGCTGGGTCGTATTTGCCTCTTTGCGTGTACGGAATATTGCCAATGATGTTGCCGGGGTCTGCGTAACCATAGCAGACGATGGTCCATTCGTCAGATGGATTCTTTTGAATTTCTCTCTGGAAAATATCTTTCAACTGGTCAATAATTACAAGGTAAACCCCAGAGATTTCATAACCTCCCCGTTCAAAATAAATATTGTCTTTATCTTCCACCAGCCACTGCATACCAATGTCCACCATTTGAAGGTAATCCCTGTATTTTTGGACGTATTCTTTGAGTGCTTTACTAAATTCAGGGTTTTGAGTAAGGCAGGTCAATATATCACCTATATTTACGGTTTTGTTGGCAGGATTTTTTTTAAATTTTATAAATTCAGGACATTGTTCAATATATTTTCCAAGTAAATTTCTAATATCGCTTGGTATTAGAAGCTCTACATCTTTAGGTGTTGCCAAAGCAATCGGGATCTCTACTTCACAACTATCTTGACCGTTGCTTTTGAATTTTGCTAACAGCGGTTTTTCCTCCACCAGAATTAATTGATAAAATTTGCGCTGCTCCAGTACAAAACTCTTTTTTTGCAAGGCTTCTTCCACATAGGATTGGAGTTTTGCTTTGTTATAAGGCACTGCGATTTGATCTTCTAACTTTGCAAAGGCATTTTCAAAAGCGGGCTTACGAAATCGCTCAAAAAAGTAGTCACTAGATGTATTTTTTGCATCTGTGCAACATAGTCTTGTGGTATCGGAAACGACATGGTATTGTAGCGTGACCGACCTACTGTCAAATTGTTGTTCGCGTGGTATTTTCGCATTGAGCTCTCTTGCAAATCGGTTGCATTGATCAGGCGTAAGCCTATTGATTAACAGGATGATTATTGTTGCCAGCCCACCTGCACCCAACAGATATACTAATACCTGAATGATAGGTATACCATCATTATTATCACTACTTATCATAAGCCTGTGAGATTAATTTTTTGAAAATTATTAATGCATTTAAAAAAATGCTAGTTTTTATGGTATGCACCGGTGAATAAATTTGATAAAATGTATCAAAAGAGTGTAAGTAGACGAGTAGCCGGGGCAAACTGTTTTAATTGAGAGCTATTATTTGCAATATTCACAAAATATTAATTAAAGAGTTTATTTTATTACAATTTGTCAAAAAACCAAAAAATTCCTATTAAAGTTGTGGTATTCTTTTGAGAAAAAACGCTCAATCGTATTATGGATATATCCAAAATAATCTGCCACTAGTTAACATAACCACAGCACTTTGACGAAAGTGCTAAAATTGATAAAACCTCTGCGAACCCATTTAGCATAAAGGGTAGGTGTTTAGTTCTTTGCATTCAAAAATATTTGAAGAGTCAATCACATTGTTAACAACTTAATGAACACAAATTTAATAGAAAAAATCCCTATATTTGCTGTAAATTGCTTTCGCAAAAGTTTTGCAATTGAACCGCAAATCATATGTCAGTCAGTAAGAAATACTGGAAGTCTATTGCAAATAGAATTGCGACGGATTTCAAAAACGGACACCCCGAAAACTGGAAAAAGAGAGATATAGAACTTTTTCTAACAGCCCTCCAGTCGAGATTAGAACAAATATGCAGAGGCGACAAAAAGAAAACAAGACGATGCGGTGTTCCAACGATCAAGGGTGAAATTCGGTATGACAAACTCACATTATCTTATGATGCCTTCCGTAGGATTTTCATTGTGGACGAAAGTGAAGGCAATCAGCGCACCAAAGAAATGTTTGCCATTTATTTTGGCTATGATTCTTTTAATGATTACCTGATTAAAAATGATATTAAAGCAGACGATGATGAAATTGCGCCCATAAAAATTCCTAAGGGTATAGAGGAAATAATTCGTACAGAAAAAAATAAGTGGTCAAAAATTGTTAAATGGATTGCTGCTGCAATTATTATTTTTATCATTCTTTTTTGGTTCAAGTTTTGTAACCCTTTTCCGCAGGAGCAAGAATTGCTTTTGTTTGGGCATGAGACGGGTGTTGCTATTTTGAACGTAAAGAGTAAAAAAACAATCCCATTAATAACTAACATAAGAGAAGGCCTGACAGGTATTGAAGTTGATGTAGCAAATAAGTGTTTCTTTTGGGCGAATTGGTCAAGTTGGCAAAGCCCGTATATCTCTAAAGCTTATTTGAATAGTAGTTTTACAGGATTAGATCAAAAGCCTATTCAATTTAAGTTTATTGATAATGTGGGTCGTCCTGCCGGTATTGCTTTAAACCCTGTAAAAAAAAGAATCTATTGTGCTTTATACGGAGAGCATACCATAGCTGAATATGATTATAACGGAGAGTTGATTAACCGATGTTTGATAGAAGGAATGAAAGGCAGACCCTCTTCTGTTGAATTAGACATTGAAAAGCAAATTCTTTACTGGACAGATGTTGAAAATAATACAATAGGAAAGTTTAATCTGGACTCAAACGAAGCGGAAATTAATTTCATAGCGGATGCTGGGCCCTTCCCAGACGGATTGTCAATTGACCCCGTTGATAACAAATTGTATTGGACAAATGTTAGAAACAATCGAATCGGATGGACAGATTTATCTAATCCTGAAGCACGTTTTATACCGGTTGAACTTGCCCCTTCTGCTACCAAAGTAGATGCTGCAAATCGGTCAATTTATTATAGTGCATTTTATTCTAATGTTATAATAAAAGGAACCATAACCAAAAACGGCATTATTTTTAACCCTGAGGATAAATTTAAGGTAAATAATATGCCCGCTGTAATAAAGCTGATTAAAATTAAGCGATAAAATCCTTCAGGCAGGCGCGGATGCACTGGTGGCGGGCAATAGCGTATTCCGAGCAGAAAATCCTAAAGAGGTGATTACCAAGTTGAAAGCGTTTGAAAGCAATCCGTTGAAGTTTGTGTGAGGAATTTTATGTGTAAAAAATTAATTTTCATATAAGTACCTAGTTTGAAGAACGCTTCTTGCTCATAGCGGCGCCATAAGCGACACAAGCCAAAATATCTTCTTTAGTCAATTGCGGATAGTGTTTTAAAATATCTTCAAATGTTGTTCCATCTGCAATAAAATCTAATAATAGGGATACCCAAATTCGCGTACCTTTCACGCAAGGTTTGCCAAAGCAAACATTTGGGTCAACCGATATATGTTCTAATAAAGGATTCATACAATATTTAAATTTTAAAAACAAACCTTTTAAAACAGGTACAAGTTGGCTAAAGTTTCTAAAATTTGCAAGTGTAAAGTCTGACCTTATCAAAGCTTGATAAATAAAAGGCATAGATTTCCGTATCAACTTTTGACAACAGGGTTTTCATTTTTTCGTTTACCTTGAATTAAAATCTGTCTGACATCTGTTATCTGACTTCTGACATCTCAATAAATATGAAGCAATTTTTTACTTTTATTATTATATCGCTTATAACAATTCCTGTTGTGGCTCAAAACGACCGAAATGCCGTCATCACTGGCATTGTGAAAGATGCTGTGAGCGATACACCGATTGAATTAGTCACGGTTTATATTAAAGATTCTAATACAGCGATAGAAACGGCTGCCAATGGACGCTATCGCATCGAAGTGCCGGTAAATCAGGTGTTTATCTTGGTTTTTACAAGGATTGGCTATAAAAGCATTGAAACCGAAATCGAAGCGATGCCGCCGCGCAGCAGTCGCCAGGTGGATGTGAGCCTTGCGCCTACGGATTCGGATTTGGAAGTCATCGTTCGCGCCAGCAAAATCGAAGTGTCTGGCATGATCCAGGAGGATTTGCAGAATATGAAATTGATTCCAACTACCACTGGCAATTTGGAAAGCATTTTACCAAGTATTGCGCTGGGCACAAGCAGCGGCACGGGCGGAGAGTTGAGTTCGCAATACAATGTGCGTGGCGGTAATTATGATGAAAATTTAGTATATGTCAACGATTTTGAAATTTATCGGCCGCAATTGATTCGCGCTGGACAGCAGGAGGGCTTGACCTTCGCCAATATTGATCTCATTCGGAATTTATCTTTTTCATCCGGCGGTTTCGAAGCAAAATACGGCGACAAAGCAGCCTCGGTTTTGGACATCAAATACAAATTGCCTGACACGCTGGCCGGCTCTCTCAATATGAGTTTTCTGGGCGGCTCGGCGCATATCGAAGGCAGCACCAAAGTAGGCAAAGACAGTTATCGGCGCTTTCGTTACCTCGCTGGTACGCGATACAAAACCACACGTTATTTGCTTGGAACCCTTGATGTAGAAGGCGAATACGTGCCAAATTTTACAGATATTCAAACTTATCTGACTTATGATATTAACCGCGATTTGCAAATCGGTTTTTTAGGCAATTATAATCGCAGCGTTTATAAATTTCAACCCACAGAACGCAATACAGCCTTTGGCTTGGTGAATTATGCCTTGCAGTTATTTAGTGTTTTTGAAGGGCAGGAAGTCGACGATTTTACAACCCAAATGGGGGGCTTGTCCTTGACTTATTTGCCGGATCGCGATCGCAATCCATTCTTTCTCAAGCTCTTAGCTTCTGCTTTTCGCAGCGATGAAAACGAACGGTTTGATATAAATGGGGATTACAGCTTGCGCCAGATCGAGTCGGGCTTGGGTAGCGATAATTTCGGCGAGGTGATTGCGGAATTGGGCGTGGGCACGCAGCAGCAATATGTTCGGAATTTTTTGAATATTGATATTCGCAATATCGAGCATAAAGGGGGGATAGAATTACAAGTCGATCATGATGATAATGAAACCACCAGCAGCCATTTCCTGCAATGGAGTGTAAAATATCAAAATGAAGAAATTTCTGATTATATTAATGAATGGGAACGCTTGGATTCAGCGGGTTATTCACTTCCTTATGATACTACGCAATTATTAGTATTCAATGTTTTAAAAACGCGTAATGAATTGACTTCCAATCGCTTTAGTGGTTTTTTTCAAGATACTTATACCTGGCGTAAAGAAAGTGTAAGCGAAGTAAAGTTATCGGTTGGCGTTCGGGCCTCGTATTGGGATTTGAATCAGGAATTCATTATATCACCAAGAGCACAATTATTATATAAACCTTTAAAAAGTGAGCGGGATATTTCCTATCGCTTAGCCGGAGGATTATATTTTCAGCCACCGTTTTACCGCGAAATGCGCGGATTTAATGGCTTGGTCAATACCGATTTGCTTTCGCAAAAATCTTTTCATATCGTGGGCGGTATGACTTTTGATTTTTATATGGGTAAGAAAAATCCCAAGAAATTCCGATTTATTACAGAAGCATATTACAAACATTTATGGAATTTAGTTTCGTATGAGATTGAAAATGTGCGTATTAGATATTCGGGACAAAACGATGCGAGCGGCTATGTAACGGGGATTGACTTACGCGTAAACGGCGAATTTGTGCCGGGCGCTGAATCCTGGGTGAATTTATCTTTTTTGCGTGCCCGCGAATCGCTCACAGGTATTCAACATTTGCGCCGCGAGATAGGGCAGGAGGAAGCCACCGAAGTCAAGGATGTGCCGCGCCCCAGCGACCAGTTTATGACGCTTTCGATGTTTTTTCAAGATTACTTGCCTAAGAATGAGAATTTCAGGATGCACCTGAATTTTACAGTAGGGACGGGGCTTCCGTATGGTTTGTTAGGAAATAATAGAATTTATCGTAATACGTATCGTTTTGAACCTTACCATCGTGTGGATATTGGTTTTTCGGTAGCTTTATGGGATAAAGAACGCTTGGAAAGTCGGCCAAAACATCCTTTGCGGTTTACCAAAAATACCTGGTTAAGTTTAGAAGTTTTTAATTTATTACAAGTTCAGAATCAGGCGGGTAACACTTGGATCAAGACGATTTTCAATCAGCAATACGCGATTCCGAATTATTTAACCTCGAGACGAATTAATTTGCGTTTGAGGATGGATTTTTAGGATTGGTTTTATAGTGTTTTTGTTTTATAGTGTTTTGGTTTGTGACTTTTGTAAGATTTTCAGTCAAAATCATTGGTGACGACCATAACACTGAGAACGGTAATACTAAAACACAAATTTACATGAAAGTGACTCGGTTTGAGGATTTGGACTGTTGGAAGGCTGCAAGGACGCTTACTAAAACTATATTTTTAGTTTCAAGTACTGGCAAACTATCTAATGATTGGGATGTACGCTCCCAGCTTAGAAGAGCAGCCGTTTCTACGATGAATAATATTGCTGAAGGCTTTGCTAGATATCATCAGAAAGATTTTGTTCGATTCCTTGAAATTTCTCAAAGCTCTGCTGCGGAGGTCAAAAGTATGCTTTATTTATTAGAAGACGTTTCTTATCTTGATGACCAAATTTTACAAGAGTTACATGAAAAAACGGATTTACTAAGAAAACTCACATTAGGATTAATTCGTTATTTAAATAATAATCATTGATTTTTAAATTCATTACATTAAAACTATAACACCATCGCACCAAAACACCATAACACAAATTCCGATTCCCCCAAACGCACAAGCCCGCTGCGCCTGCTGCTTATTGGTATCGCATTATTTATATTCATATCTATTGCTTTGCAAACCTGCGGCATCAATATTTTCACCACCACTACTTCCGAGGAAAAATTAATCGACAAACCCCACTCGCCCGAACGCGAGGAACGTGATGTGCCGGAAGATTTGGAAATCGAAGAATAATATAAAGTGGGCAGTCAGTTGTTTGTAATGTATTGATTTACAGGCAAATGAAAAATTAAAATACGCAATTGCGATTTTACTTTAGTATAATATTAGGAATTTTAATTAAGCTTTAAACTAAATCCACCCTAATTGTATTCTTGCTATTATTGTTAATAGTAAACCTGAAATTTTCCTGAAATGATTTATTACAAATCAAATGACAATTGGTTTGGCGACATTCGGCATCTGGTGCGCAGTTGGACGATGGTGCGTATTATACGAAGTATGATCTGGATTGGTATTTACACTACTTTGGTATGCATCGCGGCGGAATGGTATGGTCTGGGCAAGTACTTTTCGATGGACATCTCTGCTTTTTCTTTACTGGGGATTATATTAAGTATTTTTTTGGTGTATCGTACCAATTCCGCTTACGATCGTTGGTGGGAGGCCCGAAAACAATGGGGCGCTTTGGTGAATAATACTCGAAATCTGGCGATTTATATTCATGCGATGTTTCCAAAAGAGGATAAAGATGTCCGGCATTTTATGGCGAAACATATTGCGAATTTTTGTATTGCTTTGGTCGAGCATCTTCGCGAAGGTGTAAAATTAGAAAAATTAGTATATTTAAATGATGAAGAACGAGCTGTTTATCACACCAAAGGACATATTCCCAATCATATCGCTTTTCAGATTTTTGATCGGATTGCCGAAGCCCATCGGCTTGGCGTAATCAATGAAGGCGATTATATCAATATTAAAGTGCAGCACCAGTCTTTACTCGATATTCTGGGCGCTTGCGAGCGCATCAAAAAGACGCCGATTCCCTTTTCCTATGCGGTTTATCTCAAAATATTTATCACGGCGTATGGCTTACTCCTGCCATTTGCGTTGGTAAGCACCTTTCACATGGGCACGATTCCGTTGGTGATGTTTGTGTTCTTTTCATTGCTGGGCATTGAATTAATGGGACAAGAAATTGAAGATCCCTTCGGTCTTGATTGCAATGACCTGCCCACCGGCGATATTGCGCACACCATCAAAACCAATGTTTTTGAGATACTGGAAGCAAAATCGGGCATTGGAAAAATCCACGCGCCAGAACTTTACGAAAAAGTATTTTGATAACGACGCTATTGCTTCACCAATTTAAGGGTTTGCTTCCTTTTTCCTTGTCGGAGCGTTATAAAATAAGTACCAGCGGGTACTTTGGGGCGTAGCATTACTTGATTTTTGCCCATCAGCCCGCGCTCAATTTTACCTTTTTCGACCACTTTACCCGAAGCTTTAGCAATGGTGTAGGAAATGGGGGCGGGGCTATCCACTTCAAATTCTAAGGTTGTATAGTCACTGAAAGGATTGGGGAAAATATTACCATATTTTCGATAAGCGCCTGCATCCGCTACTGCAGTAAGGGTTTGGAAATCGCCCGTCCAGCGATAAATGCCGCCGGTATTAGAGCTAAAAATTTTCCCACCACCAAAACCTGAGGTAGAAGACAAGAATTTTACGCATTCGATTGCTCTGGGCGGAAGCATTTGCCAAGTATCACCGTCATCGAGGGTATAAGCCTGTCGAAAATCGCTGTAAAACATATCAGAACCTTCGTAGATCAGCATAAATGTACCGTCGGAGTTAGGAACGCTTTCAATCTGATAGTACAAAAAAGAATTGGGCATAATGATCTCATTCCAGGTAGCGCCGCCATCCAAAGTGCGGTAGCCTTTGCCATCGCTGATCGCCAAGCCGACGCGATGGTTGGTAAAGGCGACCGAATAAATCGGCTCATCCGCCCCAACACTGAAAGCCTTCCAGGAGGCGCCTTTATCAATTGAGCGCCAGACCCTTCCGCGCCTGGTACCAAACCAAAGCGTATCGCCAACTGTATCATAAGAACCATTTCCATAATAAATCCAAATACCCTCACCTGCTAAAGGTATTGGTAATTGAGATGCTGGAATGCGCGGCCAAGTCGTGCCACCATTCGTTGTGCGCCAGATGCGTAGCGAATCGGACGCGGAATCGCCGGAGGCTGGGCTTCCGTAAGCAATACCGGTAGTGCCATTAAAAAAATGAACCGCTTGAATCGCGTTGTTTAGATTGTTAAAAGAACCCTTTTGTTCGGTCCAGGATAAGCCACCGTTATCGGTTTTATAAATTCGGCCAAGCCTTTGTGTAGCGTTGTCGGTCATCGTCACCCAGGCATTATTTGCGTCCAGTGCAAAAATATTTAGGGAGGTAAAATCTTTTCCATTGGCAGCATCAATGACGCCGGTTTGCCAGGAGGTGCCACCATTAACGGAGCGTGTAAACTCTCGGGCCGGTGAGGTATAATTCGGATGAATCGTAATGCCCCACACGACACTGGCGCTGGGCACGGATAAACCATAAATACCTCTGGGATTGGCGGTGATATTGGAACCTACGTTTTGCCATTGCGCAAAAAGCGAAGACGCCGCGAACAATAGAACAAAGAAAGGTGCATTTCTCATCGGGGGTAGATTTTTTTGCTATCGCCTTATTAACGCAATAAAGATAAGGAAGCTTTATTAACGGCGTGTTAAAAAAACAAAATGAGGATTGGAAAACTGGAATATTGGAGTGATGGAAGGATGGAATATTGGAATAGCACTCTATTTCTTAGATAATTCATCATTCCAATATTCCATTCTAAATAATTACATTTTCTGGAAGACCATCTTACCCTCTGGTCCGCTGCGCCCTTCGCAAGTATCAGTCACTTTGGTCATTGTCAGGGAGTTATCTTTTATTTCAAACTTATATACGCCTTTTGTATTCAAGCAAGCTCCTTCTCCTCCGGTATCTTGAATCGTCATTTCATTTCCTGCTACAGTGTAGTTTCCTTTGATATCAATCGCGCCGTCCATACCAAAATCAACGGTGTAAGATTCAGTATCAATTTTCAGTTTTACAGGAATCATTTTTCCATCTTCCGAAGGAACTTCAAATTTCCATTCACCAACTAATGCGTTTTGTGAAAAAGCAGAAATTGGTAGCAACAAAAGCAGCCAAAGCAAATTTTTGATAATTCTCATAAGTATTTAGGTTTTGGTTTAGGTCAGAAAGGTATGAAATGAATTTGAAAGACAAGGACTTAACAAAATGATTTCGCTTTACAGAGTACTATGCAAAACGAATCGCCTGTAGAAACGAAGCTTTATGATGTTTTTCTTGCCCTTTCGCCGAATGCGGAATATCTTTGGCGCACAAGAAAAAACGAAATGAAACCTTGGCTTACCAAACTGCTTCGCAATGCCAATATTCAGTTCTATCTCCTCATCAAATGGCTTTCGGAGCGCATTTCTCAGCGCAATTATTTGATTTTGGTAAGCATTATAATTGGGATTGTTGCAGGTTTGGTGGCAGTATTGCTCAAGGTATTGGTGCATACCGTGCGCGAATGGATATATGGTAACGATCCTACAAGCGGGCGGTTGGGTTTTGTTCTTTTCCCGCTTATTGGCGTGATGCTCACGGTTTTATACGTTCGATTTATTTTAAAAAAACCACTTACTGCCG
>JANRME010000172.1:0-16187 GCA_033761835.1 Saprospiraceae bacterium | reverse complement strand
TAGATGCGGTGCATAGTTCTTATAATGAAAAAGAGTTAAAAATTATCAAAAAATTTAGCTTTTTGTTTAATCAGAATCGAGAATACTCCAAATTGCGCTTTCTACGTTGGTTGCAGCGACGCTCACAGTTATTATTATCTTATTTAATATTATATCCTGCAAAATTAATTCCTGCATCATTGGTAAGTCAAAAGCCTTTGATTTCGAAGGAAGATTTGAACAAGGTGCGCGATTATTACAAGGAAGAATGGGAAAAATGTAAAGCTTATGCACAGGCGCAAGGTGTTACATCATAGAACTATCTCAAAGATTATTCATTTTTTATTAACTAAAAATGAACTTTCCCGAAGCTTTTTTATTACAGATGCAAACTCAATTGGGCGATGAATTCAGTGATTTCCTCGAAGCATTGGATAAGCCCGCGCCCACGAGTATTCGTTGGAATTTACAAAAAGATCATAATAATAAAGATCATTTTGATCATGTAAAATGGTGTAATAGTGCTATTTACTTGCCGGAGCGCCCAATCTTTACGCTCGATCCAGCTTTTCATGCAGGTGTATATTATGTGCAGGAGGCATCGTCGATGTTTGTATGTGAAGCTGTTCGGCAAACTATTAAGCTGGATAAGCCGATCAAAACGTTGGATTTATGTGCAGCACCAGGGGGTAAGAGCACGCTGTTGGCTTCGACTTTACATAAAGAAAGTTTTTTATTGTGTAATGAAGTAATTAAAAATCGATATCATATTCTTAAAGAGAATTTAATAAAATGGGGCTACCCGAATGCCCATGCTTCGAGTTATGATAGCAGAGGTTTTGCAGCGCTGGAAGGCTTTTTCGATCTGGTGTTGGTGGACGCGCCTTGCTCGGGGGAGGGGCTATTCCGTAAGGATAAAAGAGCGATTGCCGAATGGTCGCCGAATAATGTGCAACTTTGTGCTGCTCGCCAAAAGCGGATTTTGGCGGATGCTGTAAAAGCATTAAAATATCACGGAATTTTAATTTATTGCACTTGTACTTATAATGATGATGAAAACGAACAAAATGCTAAATGGCTGGTGAATGAATTTGGGTTGGAACGATTGAGTTTAGAGATTCCCGAAGATTGGGGTATTGTATCGAAATTATATGGTTACCAGTTCTATCCGCATCGGGTGCGTGGAGAGGGTTTTTATATTGCTTGCTTTAGGAAAAAACATGATGCGAATATAAAGATTGCTAAAAACTTGCCTTCCAAAAGGCTGAAACCTTTGCCAAATGCACTTATTCCTGTCATTCAAAAATGGCTAAAAAATGCCGATGATTTTTCTTTCTTTCAAGATGAAAACGGAATCATTTCCGGTGTTTTACAATCGCAAATAGAAGATTGTCAGATCATTACGCAATATTTACCAAAAACAGCCATTGGCTTGGAAATTGGCATCACCAAAGGCAAAGACTTTGTACCCTCCCACGCCTTGGCGCTCAGCATTGGCATTGCAAAAGATTTACCGGCAGTAAACCTGGATAAAGAACAAGCGCTTCGTTTTTTGAAAAAAGAAAATATACAATTGGAAAAAATCCCGGAGGGCTGGGCATTAGTGCGTTTTGAAGGGCATAATTTAGGTTGGATAAAAGGCATCGGCAACCGCATCAATAACTACTTGCCGAAAGACTGGCGCATTCTGATGGAGTTGCCGACCGAGAATTGAAGGTTTTCTGGGGTATTGAGAAACAAATTGTAAAACTCTGGAATGTATTACTTTTTTGTTATTGGTTTTTGGTGAAAGCCAGCGATCAGCATCCAGAAACAAGGAACCATAAACCAATTCCAATTCATGACAGCTTCGCCATATCGCGCACCAATATTTTGCCACGATTGAAATAAATCAAATCCGATTTTTTCAACTCATTCAGCACCAGCGTTACCGTTTGACGGGAAGTACAAGTTATATTAGCAATATCTTGATGTGTAAGTGAGTGTTTGAGTAGCATTTCAAAGCCCACTCGGCGTCCCTGCTTATCTACTGCATCTTTAATAAATTCGATGATGCGGGTACGAGCATCTTTAAAAATCAGGGATTCGAGCTTGCTTTCGGCTTTGATTAAGCGGCTACCGAATAACTGCATTACAGAATTGCTCAACTCAAAATTATGGCGCATCAATTCCTGGAAATCTTCTATTTTCAGGGTGTACAGGTGTACATCCTCGCGCAAGACTTGTGCAAATTCCTGTCGTTCTGGTTCGCCGACCAGACCAAGTTCGCCAAACATTGCCAATGGATGGATCAATGCTTTGATTACTTCTTTGCCATCGCCAGAGTGGGTTCCAATTTTCACCATCCCCTTTGCCAGAAAAAAAATCGTATCCGAAGGCTCACCCGGCAAGTAAATAAAGCTATAGCGGGTTTTTACTTTGTATTCCATCATATCCGCCATCCGGCTTTTTTCTTCTTCGGAGAGCATACTAAAAAGAGGAAATTGTGTTAGAAATGTAGTTTTAGCTTCAGCATTCATAAGCTATTTTTTAATTTTTTTATTTGATTGTTTTCAAAAAAGAAAAATTGGCTTTTTGGCATTTGGAGTTTAATTGCGTTTGGCAATACATCTAAAGAGACACCAAGTATTTCTTATGCCCCTACGAAGAATGCATTTTTTTTATATGATTTTGAAAAAATAATACGGATAAGGGAAATCTTTACCTCATGAGCATTCAAAAAGGAAAATCAGGAAGTGAAAAGTAAGATTCTAAAAGCTTACAAATCAGCGAAAAATAGCGGCCGAATCGAGCGAAGGGCTATAACCTGCGAATATACCTTGCCCATTTTCTATGTTATTATAAATAATGACGGGCTCCGAAAGTGGTCCGCCAGGGCTTGTCTGCTGACGGCTGAGGGAATTGTGAAAAAGATAATATTCTTTAGAAACGGTGCGCAACTCCGTGAACATTTTACCGAGTAGATGCTTGCTGGGGTCAATGCTGGTTTCTAGGGTAAAGGAGTAGCCAACTGCCTTGCCATTAAAAGATGCATCATCAAAAAGTACCCCGCCATCAAAATAAGCGATCAAGGAATTATTATCGGTTTCCGGACTAAAAGCAATTTTTCGCAGCCAGTTTCCGGTTATAATTGTATCATTTTCAACCACTTGATAATTCCATATTTGCTGGTAAAAATTCAAATGATAATAATTAGATGCTTCGAGCGGGTCTTCAAAAATGATACTTACTTTGTAAGCAAAGGCAAGCTCTTGAGGTAATTCTCGAACAGATACGTCAGAAACGCCAAGCCCTCGGATGCGCGCAGGAGTAGGAATTTTGCTGGTAGCTTGCACTTGTTCAAATCCGGGTGCGTCTACTTTGAGCGTATAAAGCTCTCCAATTTGGGGTTTAAAATTTTCGGTCACATAATAAGGCTTAGAAGTAGGACTTTCTGGCACTAATTTTAATATCTCCAAAAAAGTATTTCCACGGTACAAAAGCACATTAGCGTCTTCCAAATATTCAGGATCGGTGCCAGTTGTAGCCGATTGGGTTTTGGATATTTGTACTTTTACTGGCTGGTCAGGGCCAAAATTGCTAATAACCGCAAGTTTGGTTTCAAACTCATTTAGATTCAAATCGGCAGGGCTTTCGCAGGCGGCTGCTAAAAGTAGAATTATAACCAAGGTAAGTAGCGGTCGTGACATTATTCGGGATTTAAAATTTGATAGCATAATTAACCGATGGCAAAATCGGCAATAACCAAACCTGTACGTATTCTTTCTTTTCTTTCAGTTCTCCGTTTTCATTTATAAAATTAGTACGCAGATCATAATATAATGGATTTTTTCTATTATACAAATTATAAAATCCAATATTCACATCATGCCAAAAGCTTCTGGTTTTAAAATTAAAATTTGCACTTATATCCAAGCGGTGATAGTAAGGCATACGAAATTGGTTTTTAGAACCATAATCAATCACTGGAACGGAATTTCCGTTGGGTTTTTCATAATAATATTCTGCAATTGGCAAACTCACAGCGAACCCAGAACTAACAATCCAACTGGCACTCACCCGCATCCATTTGCTAAAAGCGTGTTGTAGCACTATTTTTAAATCATGCCGGCGATCATATTTGAAAGGATAGCGCTCGCCCAAATTAATCAACTCGAAGCGACGGTCGGACCAAGAGAGTGTATAAGCCATCCAACCAGTGGTATTGCCTTTGGACTTGCGGAGCAACATTTCGATGCCATAAGCGCGGCCTTGTCCACTCGTGACGTTTTCTTCCCAGTCATTCAGAAAATAAGCACCTTCGGTATAGTTCAGCAAATTGTGCATCTTTTTGTAATACCCTTCAATACTGAGTTCCAGCACTTTAAAATCATAGTCAAATCCAGTAGAAGCCTGCCAGGCCTGCTGAGGCGGCACATCGGCAGTGGCGGGCACCCAAAGATCGGTAGGCAAACCAATACTGGAATTGGAAAGCAAATGTAAAAACTGCGCCATTTCGCCATAAGCGGCTTTCATCCCAAAACGCTCCCCAACGCTCCAATATGCCGATAAGCGTGGCTGCAAAAGATTATAGGTTTTTTCTTGAACCTTTAGGCGCGCGGCGTGTACTCCAATGTTTAAAGCAAATTTGGAGCCCAGCACCATATTGCTTTCCAGGTATGCAAAGGATTCTGTCGAGTTGATAGGGTCATTGCCTTGCACATCTTCCGGCCCAATGTATTCGATAATTTCATTATATGTCAAAGCCCCAGGATTAAACTGGTGTTCGGTCAAGCCCCAACCAAAACGAATTGTTTGAGAAGGTGACAACAACCAATCAAAATCCATTCTACCACCCACATCCTCAATGCTGGATCGGAATCGCCCAAAATCATACACCCTTTGCAAAGTGGTATCTCTATTGCTCCAAACCAAAGAATCTACCTCGCCATAATAAATATTAGTAGCAAAGCGGCTGTAAGTAAGCGTCGTATTAGCAAAAAGCTTGTTTCCAAAAATATGATTCCAACGTGCCGCGGCGACCGTATTTCCCCAACTCAAGGACTCTCCGTACCAACTATCGTAGCGAATGCGCACCGTGTCTTCCCAACGATTGCTGTAATAAGTAAAGCTGTCGGAACTAAAGCCATCATTGTCAAAATGATCGTTCCCTTGATAATAACTCAAATAAACCTTGTCTTTAGGGGAAAACTCGTAATTAACTTTGGCATTTACATCAAAAAAATCGTACAACGTTTTTCCTTTGATGCCTTGTTTTGCTTTTTCATCTTCGGAAATCGGACGGGTGTACCAATTCAAAAACGAACGCCGAGCAGATACAAAAAAGGAGCTTTTTTCTTTGATAAGCGGTCCTTCCAGCGAGGCCCGTGCCGTCAGCAAGCCAATTTCGGCAGTACCACTGAGGCGATTCAAATTGCCTTCTTTGGTATGCACATCCAAAACCGACGAAAGTCTTCCACCATAACGCGCTGAAAATCCACCTTTTATGAGTTGTGCGCTGCGAATGGCATCCGTATTGAACACCGAGAAAAGTCCAGCTGCGTGCAGCGCATTGTAAACTGGCACACCATCTATCAAAATCAAGTTGTGCTCAGCATTGCCGCCACGCACATGAATGCCCCCAATGCCATCCGTTCCCGTTTGCACACCTGGCAATAAATGCGTAGCCCTTATCAAGTCAGGCTCTCCGCCTAAGGCCGGCAACTGTTCTATATCTTCCGCATTAAAATAGTCACTGCTATGACCGGAACGTAGATCAGAAACGATGGAATCGTGGGCAATGATCTCTACAACAGGCAAAAGCAAAGACGCGTTTAATTCGATTTGTAATCTCTTGTCGCTGTTCAGTTTAAAATTGTATTCCTGGGGAATGTATCCAAGATAATTTACACTTAATTGAATATCGCCTTGAGGAAGCGTAAGACTAAAAAAACCGTATTCATTGGTTTCCACGCCTTTGCCAAGCCTGCGGTCATAGACGCTAGCAGCAATCAGGCGCTCGCCGGTATCGGCATCTTCTACAAAGCCACTGATGGTAAATTTTCGCTCGACATCGGGTCTTTCTTTTTGATACAATACAATCTGGTTGCCAATTTCGCGGTAACTGATATCGGTATCTTCCAACAGGGCATCGAGTACCTGCCGCAAAGGTTTCTTTTTGAAGTTTGCAGATATTTGTATGTCAGGAAGGATATTATTGCTGAAGGAAAGTCGAACGTCGTAATCTTGGATGAGTTTTAACAAAGCTTGTTCTAAGCTAACTTCTTTTACACCCAGATTTACAGGCACATCTAATGCACTTTGAGCCACCGCAACAGCACTCAAAAACACTAGTGATAGAGATAAGATTGCCCCTCTGCTCTTTTTCATTTAACAGAATTGTAGAAATATTCCATAAGCAGCATTCAAATTTACAGCAATTTGCGCAGGAATAAAAGAGGCAGCGGTGAGAATATGTTCAAATTTATTATTTAGGGGCTTCAATCACAGCCTTTTCCGGCAATTTGATAGCGATTGGATGCTGTTTTTTCTATTTTTAATCGAAGCGCAAGCGAAATGGAAGCGGTTACTTCCGAGAGTTCGGAATTTTCAAAATTACTGGTGAATTCGCAACGATTGATATCAGGATTGGCTATATCGAATTTTATTTTGTAATAGCGTTCTAATACCTGAAAAACGTCGGCGAGTGAAGCGCCTTCAAAGTTGAGGCGATTGGTGAACCAAGCCTGAGCGTTCAATTGAGCAGTAGATTTGTAATATAATTTGCTGGCTTTGTTATCAAAAATGCCGGTTTGGCCCGGCTTCAAGGTAATCGAAGCATCAGTATTTTTGACGCCAAATGCTACCTGTCCGGTCGCTACTTCTACTTCGGTTGTCGTTTCGCCTTCGTAAGCGCGTACATTGAAAGAAGTACCCAAAACCGTGACTTCCGTCAAATTCGTAGAGATAATAAAAGGCTTATCAGCATTGGGTTTTACCTCAAAAAAGGCTTCGCCGTTGAGTTGTATCGAGCGTGTATTACTTTTATCGAAATGCTGAGGATAAATTAATTTGCTATTTTCGTTCAACACCACACTTGAGCCATCCGGTAAAGTTATTTTTTGTTGTTCGCCAAGGCTCGTTTGGACAATCATTTGCTTAGAACCAGACTGCAAAACCCATACACTTGCTACTACAAGCAGCAAAATTCCTGCTGCTGCACTCAGCCATCTCCTGTGAGCAACTACGCGAAGCTTTTGATTATCAGCTGCTTTGGCGGCCTGCATCCGTGCATGAAGCTTGGCCCAGCCGGCATCTACATCAGGCTCGTAGTTGTTTTTGTAACGTTTACTCAAGTGTTCGATTTGCTCTATTTCCTTTGCCATTATTTTTCCTTTAGCATTTTGCAAACAATGCTACTATGCTTATCAATCAATCCGCGCGATACAACCAAAATATGCTTGATTTTTCAGCAATATATCTTTATCAATCTTCATTTCAAAACTCCAGTGCTCAACATTCCACCATTCCACAGACTTTTCACTTACAGTGACACTATTTGACAATTTATCCCCCACCAAATTATGGCAAAAAAATGAGCAAAAATAGTAAGCCACCTGACAAATAAGGTTTCAAAACCACCCGCAGGTATTTTAATGCCTTAGAGATTTGATTTTCAACGGTTTTTGTAGAAATATTTAAATGGTCGGCGATTTCTTGATAAGATAAATCCTCCTGGCGGCTCAGCATAAAAACGATCCGGCACTTCTCCGGCAATTGGTCTATGGCACTGTCAATATATTGCTGCAATTCTTCTGCTTCCAATGATTGTGCGGTGCTGGGGGTATCATCTTCGAGCATCGGCAATTCCTGATCGTCTTCCCATTTGATTTTGCGAGCACGAATATAATTAAGCGTTCTGTTCACCGCCGAACGCCGCAGATATGCCTTGAGCGAAGTAGTAATAATCAATTGATCCTTGCGACGCCATATTTCAAAAAAAACCTCCTGCCCAATATCCTCGGCTATTACGGGGTCGGATATCACCTGATGCACCATTTTGCAAACATAGCTGTAATATTGCCGAAACAATAATTCGACCGCCTTATCTGCGTCCTTACGCAAAAGCTCCAGCAATGCTTGATCGGTATAGTTTGGCTGCAATGGTCATCTATGGTTTTACAATGAACATTTCAAATGTATAAAAAATAAGTGAATGGAAATGTAGATTAAATTATTGGAAGTGCAAATTTATCTCATTTGAATACAATCCTTGATCCTCCTGCCTCAATGCTCGTCCCTCATTTTTCAATCCTCCTCCCTCCTACGATTAATTTCATCTCGGATTTCAGCAGCCCGCTCGTAATTTTCTTCTCCCAATACTTCTTCCAGCATTTGCGTAAGCGCCTCGATAGAATAAGTAGACAAGGAAGCACCTCTTGCTACAGTGCTACTACTACCGCCACTGCGTCGCTCCCGTACCGGTTGCGCTTGATCTTCGGCTTCTTCTAATACGACGCCCGCCGCATCAAGAATAAACTCGTAAGTGTAAATCGGACAGTTATAGCGTACTGCCATCGCTAGGGCGTCAGAAGTGCGGGAATCAATTTCATACAAATCTCCATCTTTCAAGCAAACCAAACGGGCATAAAAAATACCATCCAGGAGGTTGTTAATAACAATTTCTTTAAGTTCTACATGAAAAGTATCCAAGGTGGTTTTGAATAAATCATGGGTAAGTGGGCGATTGGGTGACATCCGCTCCATCGCTACGGCAATAGCTTGTGCCTCAAAACTACCAATCACAATTGGCAAACGCCTCGAACCTTGGGTTTCACCTAATACCACAGCATAATTATGCGACTGAGTCACACTATGCGACAATGCCACTATTTCTAATTCTATCTTTCTCATTGCTTTAGCAAAATCTTTTTAGAAATAACAAAGCGAATAAATCGCTGGTTTTTCGGGAAATTTACAATGATTTTTAGGAATTCTCAACTAAGTTATTGGCCTTTGCACATTTTATAAAAAAATTGACACCATAGCTTTTCCAAAGCTCAAAGTCTCTTGTTCCTTTAGTCACTTCGCCTCTGGGTCCTTAGGTCTCAATAACTTCGCTTCATTCCAAAGTGCATCCATTTCTGCCAAACTCATATCGCGCAAGTCACGCGAGGCATGAGCTTCGATATATTCAAATCGTTTTTTGAATTTTTGATTGACTCTTTCCAAAGCTGTTTCCGGGTCAACCCCAATAAAACGAGCATAATTTACTAATGAAAACAGCACGTCGCCAAATTCTTCTTCAATTTTATTAGCATCCGCGCCCAAATCAATAACTTCTTTCAACTCACCAATTTCTTCTTCAACCTTTTCCCATACCTGCTCCCTGTTTTCCCATTCAAAGCCCACTTGTTTGGTTTTTTCCTGCATCCGATAGGCTTTAATCATGGCTGGTAGCGAATTGGGTACGCCTTGCAAGACCGATTTCTTTCCTTCCTGGAGTTTAAGTTGCTCCCAATTCTTCTTTACATCTTCCTCATTTTCAACCTTTAAGTCCCCATAAATATGCGGATGGCGTTTGATAAGCTTGTCACAAATGGCGTACAAAGCATCGGCAATATCAAAAGCGCTCTGCTCGCTGGCAATGCGCGCATAAAAAACCATGTGCAACATCAGGTCACCAATTTCTTCTTTGATCTCGCTGAGGTTATTATTCAAAATAGCGTCCGCCAATTCATAGGTTTCTTCGATGGTCAGATTTCGTAAGCTCTGCAAGGTTTGCTTGCGATCCCAGGGGCACTGCTCCCGCAGCTCATCCATAATCGTCAATAATCTGCCGAATGCCGCCAGTTTTTCCTCTTGGGTATGCATTTTTTGATTTACTTTTGCACCGTTTGGATATGGCAATAAATTGCAAAAATAAACCTTATTTCCAAACGAGATGTTTTATTAGCAAGTTGAATTTAATATTTTATAAGAATGGAATTTCTTTATATACTTGGTATTATTTTCGGATTTATGTTGCTCGCTTTTACGATGATTAATATCCGACACATTTTTACGGGGCAAGAATTTCGCGGCACCTGCGCTAATAATAATCCGATGCTCAAAAGTCAAATTGGCGAATGCAGCGTATGCGGAAGAAAAGCGGATGAAACCGAGTGTAAAATGCCGGAAGTAAAGACGATGTAGGGATGTGGCGATCTGCTGATATGGTAGTCATGATATCACGATATCACAACATTTAATAGTTTCCCACCGAAAGCATCACTAAGGTACACGCGGGCAAGATTTCTATTCCTTTTTCTCGGGCCAAGCGGGCAAGCTCAAGGTTTTCTGCACCAGGATTGAAAATAATCCTCTTCGGCTGTAAATTAAGAATGTAATCGTAATACTGTTTTTGATTTTCTGCATTTAAATATAAGGTCACCGTATCTACATTTCCCAATGAAGGCTGTCCTTTTAGAATAGAAATACCCTCAATTGTACCCTCTCGATTGCCAATAGCTATCACTTCATGCCCAAACCGAGTCAACTGTCTTACCGCTGCGTATGAATAACGAGCCGGATTGGGCGAAGCGCCAAGTACCAGGGTTTTCTTCATGTGGTGATATTATGATATGGTGATATTATGATATTTTGATTCGATTGCACACTTCATTATATCACAACATCACCACATATATCAAACTAATAAACGAATCGGATCTTCCAAAATCCCTTTGAAGGTCTGCAAAAATTGAGCACCCGAAGCACCGTCCACTGTGCGATGATCACAAGAGAGCGTCACTTTCATCATATTAGCAATAAGAATTTCGCCATTCTTTACAATCGGCTTTTCAATAATTGCGCCAACGGCAAGGATGCAACTGTCCGGTGGATTAATGATCGCGGTAAATTCTTCGATGCCGAACATCCCAAGGTTGGAAATTGTAAACGTATTGCCCTGCATTTCATCGGGCTGCAATTTGCGATCTTTCGCTTTGCCCGCGTAATGTTTCACTTCGGTATTGATTTGCGAGAGCGTCTTGATGTCGGCATAACGAATCACAGGCACCAGCAATCCTTCGTCCACTGCTACGGCTACACCAATATTAATGTCTTTATTATAGCGAATTTTATCGCCCAGCCAAGAAGAATTCACTGCCGGATGCTGACGCAAAGCAACAGCTACTGCTTTTATTACAAAATCGTTGAAAGAAATCTTAGTTGGAGCCACTTCATTGACTTGTTTACGCATTTCTACTACCTTGTCCATATTAATTTCAATGGTAAGATAGAAGTGTGGCGAAGTAAACTTGCTTTCACTCAAGCGACGGGCAATAGTTTTGCGCATCTGGCTGATGGCTTTCTCCTCGAAGTTAGCCGTACCAGGAGCATAAGTAAAAGGCATGATGACAGGCTCTTCTTTAGTCGGCTGGCTAGTAGGCACAACCACTGGAGCTGATTTCTGTGCTTCGATAGCAGCCTCAATGTCGCGCTTTACAATTCTACCATGATCGCCAGAACCCTCCACCTGAGCGATGTCAATACCAGCATCCTTGGCAATGCTTTTCGCTAAGGGTGAAGCTTTTACACGCTTGTCGTCGGAAGTAGTAGGCGTGGTATCACTAACTGCGCTGGGTTGCGCCGCAACCGTTCTTTCTTCTGCTTTAGGAGGAGCGGTGGTTTCTTCGGGTGCTTTTGGAGTACCATTGCTGCTGGCGCCCGCATCAACAGCTGCTTTCCAGTCTTCACCTTTTTTACCAATTACAGCAATCACGCCATTAATTGGCACTGCGCCTTCTTTTACAGCAATATGCAACAGTACGCCCTCTTCCGGGCTATCCAATTCCATCGTGGCTTTGTCGGTTTCCACTTCTGCCAGAGTCTCGCCGATTTCTACCGAGTCGCCTTCTTTTTTCAGCCAGCTTACGATATTGCCTTCTTCCATCGTGTCGCTCATCCGGGGCATTCGAATGACTTGAGCCATGCGTTTCAGATTTAAGATGTGAAATGAGAAATTTGAAAATTAGAATTCTTCAAATTGATCTTGCAAATAAAAAGATAATTGACCGTTTCCCCAAAAGCGAAACGCAATTTCGTACAAGGAAGTTTGAACAGCAATACCGAACCAAAGGTTCGCAAACGACTTTATTATTTATCCGTCTTTATTTTCAAAGCGATTTTCGGGTGCGTTTTTGGAGCAGTCACACCATTTAAAACCCTGAATGGCAATTCAAATTCTGACAATTGCTCCAGCGTTTTCACCTGAATGGTTGTGGTTGTGTGGGGCAGCACCGTTATGATGTCAATATCCGCGTGGAAAGTGTAAGGACTCTCGTTTGCCAAGATATAAGGCGTATCACTTATATTTTCAACGACTACATCCACCACCGAGGAAATACCTTGATAGTTCGCTTTTTGCACTTTCAAAGAAGCTTCGATTAAAGGCACAAGATAAGGTTCGCGTCCAATTAGGGTATTATTGAAATAAGCAACCGTGCGGCGATTCATAAGTGCGTCTTTAATGGCTTCTGGCGTTTTGTCGGTAGCAAAAACCAGCGTAATCGGGCGGTGGCCGCCTTCGGGAACTTGATACTGCCAATCTACCAAACCATGAATATCGGAAGTACCCATGATTGTGAGGTTGTAATCCAAAGCGATTTGCAAAGCTTCATCCGAGTAAGTGAGGTCATTCACCACTTCAATTCCGTGCAACAATCCTTGTTGAATCAGGTAGCGATTGGTTTCGGTCATAGTCGCCATGCCATCTTTGCGCTGCGCCACCCAGTTGGGGTGATTCCAAAAAACAAAAGCGCCTTGTCGCTTGGCTTCGCGGAATACTTCTACCGAATCCTTAATTTGTAGTTTATTGGCATCTTCAATAAAAATGGCATTGTTGTGTCCTGGCGGCATTGAACGTGTAATTTCTGAGCCTCTTACCACAAGTAGTTTATCGTAGGGCAAGGCAATTTGTTTGGCAATTTCGTACGAGCGATTCCGATCCGGATGTGGAATATCTACCAAATGTGGTTGATATTCAATATGTTCGGTCAAAGAAATCGCATCCAGGCTATCCCTCATGGCTTCTTGCACACGAATATCAGGCCATACGCTCCCGTCGGAAAAAACGGTATGGATATGAAAGTCGCATTTGAGCGTTTTGTAACCTGGCACATCCGGAAATTGAATCGCGCGCCCGAAAGCATGAGAATGCTGGGTTTGCGCAAAAATAGAATGAGCAACAAGGAGTGTCACGAGTATGATTAGTAACTTTTGCATAAGATGATTGGTTTTGCCACGAAAGTTCGACATTTTGATATTAAGCCTACATTAATTTTGAGTAAGCTTAAAAAATTTTTAAACTTTGATGTGTTCATCTAAATCAATGCAGTATGCAAAAGCGCAGCAATCACTGCTCCTACAGTCGGCCCAAACACTGGAATCCAGGCATAACTCCAATCACTTGAACCTTTATCCTTAATTGGTAAAAGCGCGTGCATGATACGTGGCGACAAATCTCTTGCAGGATTGATCGCATAGCCCGTCGTGCCACCAAGAGATAAGCCAACACCCAACACTACCAATGCCACTGGTAGCGCATCTAGTGCACCTAAGGAAGTGGTTTGCCCACCAACTTTAGCCCCAGTAATCATCAACACCGCAAAAACCAGCACAAATGTGCCAATCACTTCCGAAATAAAATTTTGAAAAGTATGCCGAATTGCAGGATCAGTGCAGAAAATGGCTCTTTTAGTATCCGGGTCTTGGGTTATTTCAATATGTGGTTTGTAATGCAGCCATACCAAAAAAGCACCTGCCGCTGCACCTAAAAATTGCCCGCCAAGATATAATACCATTTGCATAGCTGAAATCGAGCCTTTTACAGTAAATGCAATCGTCACCGCCGGATTAAGATGTGCACCGCTATAACTTGCCACAGTAAATACGCCCACAAAAACCGCTATTGCCCACCCGAAGGTGATAACGATCAAGCCGGAATTATATCCTTTGGTTTGATTTAAAACAACATTGGCAACCACGCCATTGCCAAGAAGAATGAGCAACGCTGTGCCGATAAATTCAGCGAGGAAGGTGTTCATATATTATTAGGTTTTAGGTGGCTCAAGATAGAATTTATCACTGAAATGACAAATAATTCTCCTTTATGTAAAAGAAAAAGGCATCTTGAGTTGCTACTCAAATGATGCCCTTATAAATTATCAAATAGGCTCTCTAAGGTTTTTTATTCAAATCAATTTCTACGGTCGAAAATGTCTTATCGCCAATGTCATCATTCCAGGTGAGGTACTGCCCTACTGCGCCAATAACATTGAATCTTTTTAAATTGGGTGCTACGTCGCTGCGTTTGATGCCAATATAATAGGCGTTGTTTTGATCATCCAGATAGTACTTCACATTGTCTTTGCCATAGTTTGTCCAGTTAAAATAATTGACGCCCTCGGCATCCGCTATGCCTACTACCCCGCCATAGCCCGCTCCTTCGCGCCGAATCCACATGGTGACCATACGCTCAAAGGTAAATTTGGTGTTCGTGCCAAACCAGGAAGTGCCTGTTTTTTGATTGGCGTCAATATCAATAAGCAAATTCATGGCAGCCATATTCAAATTGACGGCATTGTGTAAATCCAATCTGAACCAAAGGGTATCGGTGCTTCTGTCAAAATAAAATTGCAAAGCCTTGCCATCAGATGATGCCGGAGAGCGCCCATCATCCTTGTCATCGGTTAAAATTTCTTTCCAGGCAGCTTGCTCCAATTTTGCAGGTACAGCAGGATTTTTATAAGCTTCTTCTATCTTTAGGCGTGCCTTATGATCCGCCCAGGCTAAAACTAAATCAAAAGTATTGCCGTCAAAATTTTCAATGTCATAGCGTAGCCATTCCTGATTGCCGCCGAGTTCGGGACTTACAGTAACTTTTAATTGGACGGAGCTAGGATCATAGAAAAAACTGCCCCATTGCCCGACTGCTTTATCGAAATGAAAAGTCCATTGATTTTCTTCTGGCAATACAAATAAGCTGTAAACCCCTTTTGGCAAATGCTGACCATTGATAGTCACATCGCCATTGAAACTAATTTCGGTAGCTTTATTCGCACCGGCGCGCCAAATCATGCCATAGGGAACAAGTTTGCCAAAAACCTCTCGTCCTTTTACGGCAGGTCGGAAGTAATCTACTTGCATGGTTGTGCCCCCAATAGTTTGGCGAAGGGAAGCGCCAGGGCTTGCCATTACAATCTTTCCAGCAGGCAAGGGCATTTCGTCTGGCTTATAGTTTTTGGGCGCTTGGGTAAAGCGATGCACTAGAGCATTCATTCGTGGCAGGGTTTCGCCGGTAAAAAGATAGGTGCGGGCATTTTCAAATATTTCAATGGAAAGTGGAATGGTTGGAGCAGTGTGTTGTACGCGTAACCATTGCATCAAAGGGAAGTCATAGCCATAATTAAGACTCTCTTCATCGAAGCGCGAGCAGAGCGCGAGTATAGGCACGCGCAGATTCGCCAGTTTGTCTGAAAAATAATCGGTTTGCAATTCGTTGGCGTATTGGGTATAGATTTGTTGCGTCGTGTTACGGCTTGCTTGCAGCATCATTTCATTGGCGCGGTCTTCGTCCTTCATCATGCCCATGGCTGCCCCAAAGCGAAAGACATTAGGAAAAGGAGATAAAATTTCTGTTGGAAAACTCTTGTCCATGATTTCCTGCTTTTCAGCAACGGTAGCCATCTGCCCAGGATTTTTCATAGAGAACATCAAAGGGTCGGGTGAGAAGTTGATTAAGATTAAGCCGGCGATTTTATCAGGTGATTTCAAAGCAATTTGTAGCGCCGGGGAGGATGTGGAAGCCGTTCCCATAAGGAAAATGGGTCTCGACTGATGTTGAGCAATTAGATTTTGCAAGGCTTTCTCTACATTTTTCAGCCAAATTTGATTGGAGAAGTTACGCTGTTCGGGGAAGGCATAAGGGGCTTTACCACCAAAACCAGGATAGGTAACAGCGTACATCTTATATTGCGTCAGATTTTGGTCAATAAACTCCTGATAAACCGTCCAATCCATGCCGAGCGGAGGCAGTAAAATCAAGGTTTTATCACCATTTCCAAATTGCCGCACTTCGCCAAATTGGTCGGCAGGGGTAGTTACTTTGGGCTTGAAATTCATTGCGGTCAAGCGGGTATGCTTCCCAACCATTCCATCAGATAAATAATTGATAATGTTGGTCTTAA
>JANRME010000171.1:0-7446 GCA_033761835.1 Saprospiraceae bacterium | reverse complement strand
CTCCGATTTATTGCGTACCGCCGCTGCGCTGCTCAAAGCAATGTTTCGGGCGAACCCCAAGCGCTTGGGCGAGTGGGGCTTTGAGGTAGATGACTCCATGCCGGTGAAAAAAGCCAATAACAAAGAATAAGATTTTGTTTATTGAATCAGAAAGGTGGAGTGATAGACAATTGCTCTGCCTTTTTTAGTATTAGCTGCCAACTTTGTTTTATTAGCTGCCAAATTATAAATATCAACCATCGATTTATTTTTAAAAACTGTCAATAAATTAAAATAAGTTGCCAGTTTATTTTAATTAGATAGTATCTTTTAAAACAAAGTCATCGATTTATAAAAATAACTTACTTGCTTATAAAAATAAATTAGCAGCTTATACTAATGAATTAACAGATATGTCATTTCAGATGAGTTATAATCGAAAAATATTAGCTTTTTTCAATGATCGGACGGGCAACCTCATGGCGTAGGCAATGTCTTTCTGATAAAATTCATTTACAATCCGCTGACATCTTCCTTTGGGAATAAATGCAATGGTTTTGTAGCTTTGCTGTTTCCAAAAAACAGACAAACTGGAATGAAAGTAACCGAATATTTTAAGAAAGCGAAAGACCAAACCCTGATTTCTTTTGAAGTACTCCCCCCCCTCAAGGGCGGTGGTATGCAAGCTATTTTTGATACGCTCGATCCTTTGATGGAGTTCAAGCCCCCGTTTATCGATGTGACTTACCATCGGGAGGAATTCGAGTACAAACGCCAGGAAAGCGGCTACTATGAAAAGACAGCTATCCGCAAGCGCCCGGGCACAGTGGGCATTTGTGCGGCGATCATGCACCGCTACGGCGTAGATGCCGTACCACACTTGATTTGTGGTGGCTTCACGAAAGAAGATACCGAGAATGCCTTGATAGATCTGCACTTTTTGAATATTAATAATGTGCTCGCCATTCGAGGCGATGCGCGCAAGTTTGATGGCAAATTTATAGCCGAAGAAGGCGGCCACGAATACGCATTGGATTTGGTGAAGCAAATCGCAGATATGAACAAAGGAAAATATTTGGATTCGGACATTGAAAATGCTTCCAAAACCGATTTTTGTATTGGCATCGCGGGCTACCCGGAGAAGCATTTTGAAGCCCCAAATATGGAAATTGATCTTCAGTTTCTCAAAGCCAAAGTGGACGCAGGCGCCGACTATATTGTGACGCAGATGTTTTTTGACAATCAGAGTTATTTCAATTTTGTAGATCGCTGCCGTGCCCTGGGCATCAATATCCCGATCGTGCCAGGTTTAAAACCTATTACAAAAAAATACCAATTGAGTTCCATACCGCGTCATTTTTATATCAATCTTCCCGAAGCACTTGCGAAAGAACTGATGAACGCCAAAACGGTTGAGGCTTATCGAGAAATTGGTATCGAATGGTGCATCGAGCAATCGAAAGGACTCAAGGCAAAAGGCGTACCTTGTCTGCATTATTACACGATGGGTGACTCGGCTACATTTCGTAGGATTGCAGAAGCGGTTTACTAAAGTACGAAGTACGATTTATGAAGTACGATTTTTAAATATCCTTTGAAAATCCGTACTTCGTACCTCCTGCGGTCGCCATAGGCTTGTCGCTTGCGCCAAAGCTTTAGCGACGGAGCACCGCAGGCGATGCTAACTTTTTACTTTTTAAAGAAATAATAAAACCTATACAATGCAACGACTTATTCTGGCAATCGCCTTCGTATGCACAAATGTGTTGGCTTTTGCCCAATTGAAATCACCAAGCGACTTTTTCCCGCACAAATGGGGTGAACACTTTACACCGCATTATATGCAAGTGGATTATTTTGAACACGTCGCCGCTAACAGCAACTACGTCAAGTTGGAGCAATTCGGCATGACCAATGAAAAGCGCCCACAACTCTTGGCTATCGTCTCTACGCCTGAAAACCTGGCACGTTTGGACGAAATTCGTCAGAACAATCTTCGCCGCACAGGCTTGCTTGCTGGTCAGGCGCAAACGCAAGACATTGCTATTGTTTGGCTCGGATTTAGTGTGCATGGCAACGAAGCTGCCGGGGCAGAGGCTGTGCCGCAAGTATTGTACGAATTGGTTGACCCCAATAACGCAACGACCAAAGAATGGCTGCGCAACACGATCGTATTGATCGAGCCGACTATTAATCCTGATGGCAATACCCGTTACACTGATTGGTATCGCCGCTATGCGAATGTGACGAACGACCCCTATCCCAATGCCTATGAGCATCTGGAGCCTTGGCCGGGCGGGCGCGTGAATCATTATTTGTTTGACCTCAACCGCGATTGGGCCTGGCAGACGCAGATAGAATCGCAGCAGCGCCTGAAAGTCTATCACCAATGGATGCCGCACGTTGCTGCTGATTTGCACGAGCAAGGCTATAATAATCCTTATTATTTTGCGCCGGCCGCACAGCCTTATCATAATTATATCACGCAGTTTCAGCGCGATTTTCAGGTCGATATTGGTAAAAACCACGCCAAATATTTTGATGAAAACGGTTGGCTTTATTTCACCAAAGAAGTCTTCGATTTACTATATCCCAGCTACGGCGATACTTACCCTACTTACAACGGCGCCATTGGCATGACGTACGAGCAAGGTGGCAGCGGCCGCGCGGGTCGCGGCATCACAACTGAAATAGGCGACACGTTGACACTTTGGGATCGTGTGATGCACCATAAAACCACCGCGCTTTCTACCGTAGAGATCAGTTCAAAAAATGCCAAGCGGCTCGTGGATAATTTCAGCGATTTTTTTGCAAAATGTCGCAACGCGCAAATTGGCGAATACAAAACCTTCGTCATCAAAGGCTCGAATGCGAAGCATCGCATCAAAGCTTTATGTGGACTTTTAGATAAAAACTTGATTAAATACGGTAAAGCCGGAAAATCTGGTCAAATCCGCGGATTCGATTATCAAACTGGAAAGGAAACAAGCATAAAAATTGAAAGCAATGACCTGATTATCAGCGCTTTTCAACCAAAATCGGTATTAGCGCAAATTTTGTTTGAACCCAAAACAGTTGTAGTAGATTCTTTGACTTATGATATCACCGCCTGGTCTTTGCCTTATGCTTATGGACTGGAAGCTTATGCCTCCAAAGAGCGCTTCGATGGGCAAGATGGCTACGCTTTCGATGCTTATAGCAACAGACTTGCCGCTGCGCAAACGCCTTACGCTTTTGTCGCTCGTTGGAATTCTTTGCAAAATGCTCGTTTCCTGGGGGCGATTTTGAGAAAAGGCATCAAAGCGCGCTTCGCTAACGAGCCTTTTGAAGTAGAAGGACAAAGCTATGAACGGGGCAGTGTCGTTATTCTTGCGGCAGATAATCGCAAAATGCAAGGTTATGAAAAAATCATCGCGGAAGCCGCAACCCAATATGAGCAGGACATTCAAGCGGTGCAGACCGGTTTTATGAGTAAGGGCAAGGACTTTGGTTCGGATGCTTATACTTTTATCGAAACGCCCAAGATTGCTGTGCTTGGCGGAGAAGGCACTTCCTCTAATTCCTTTGGACAAGTCTGGTACTTCTTTGAACAAGATTTGCAATACCCGGTCACCATTATCCCTGCGGAGAACTTCGCGCGCATGAACCTCGACGATTTTAATGTAATTGTGATGCCCGAAGGTTTTTATAACATCAATGACGCTTTTGCAGATAAACTTGGAACTTGGATAAGCGGAGGTGGCAACCTGATTGCAATTGGCAGCGCGACGCGTTCTTTGGAAGACAAAAAAGGCTTCAGCCTTACCAAGTATGCCGAAGACAGCGCGAAAAATGACGCCAAAAAAGCCGACGAAAAAGCCGAACTCGAAGCCCGCTTCGATCCTTATGATGGGCAGGCACGCCGCTTTATCAGTGAAGATATTCCTGGTGCGATTTTCAAAGTAAAAATTGACAATACACATCCGCTCGGCTTCGGATTAGGAGATAGTTATTTCACACTGAAAACAGGTACGCAGACTTACCAGCCTCTGAAAGGCGCCTGGAATGTGGGCACAATTGGCGCAGAGCCGATGTATGCTGGTTTCGTAGGTAGCAAAGCCTTAGAAGATGTGAAAAACTCGGTCGTGCTTGCCGTACAGGAGAAAGGACAAGGCGCGGTTACCTACCTTATGGATAATCCACTCTTCCGAGCCTTTTGGGAGAACGGTAAGTTTGTATTCAGCAACGCCATCTTCATGGTGGGGCAGTAAATCATGGAGCGTTCTATGACTTTGAAGTCGTAGAACGCCCCCCATTACTTTCTAATGCAGCATTTCCTGGGATTTTATTTCAACTGAATGCTTTGAAGTTACTTTAAATGCACAATTCAAGCGATATGTGCCAAATTCTTTTATGCAATCGATTGCAATACATGAAATTATTTTTAGCTTTATCGCTCCTGTTGCCTTTTCTTTGCCAAGATGCACTTAAAATGCAAGGGTATTTTTAAATTTTAGATAACGACAATGCTTATATTCGCCTCCCAAAGCAATCATACAAGCGCTTATTCTATCATCACAAACACCTGAGCCGTGTATTTACTTGGATATGACATCGGAAGCTCTTCCATCAAAGCCGCGCTGGTGCGCATCGCCGATCATGCTACTGTTGGCAGAGCGCAACACCCCAACTTAGAAATGGAAATCCTTGCCCCCCAACCCGATTGGGCCGAGCAACATCCAGAAACCTGGTGGGAAAACCTGTGTAAAGTGACACAGCAATTACTTGCGGACACTGAAGTGCCCCCATATGACATTCAAGCGATTGGCATTGCTTACCAAATGCACGGACTTGTACTGGTAGATAAAGATCAAAAGGTCTTGCGGCCTTCGATCATCTGGTGCGATAGTCGGGCCGTGAAGATTGGCAACCAAGCGTTCACAAGCATCGGTGAAGAAAAATGCTTATCACATTTGCTCAATTCCCCAGGTAACTTTACTGCCTCCAAACTCAAATGGGTCAAAGATAATGAACCCAAAGTGTACGAACAGATTGATAAAATCATGCTCCCCGGCGATTACATCGCCATGAAACTCACTGGAGAAGTGGTCACAACCGCCTCCGGCCTTTCGGAAGGCATCTTTTGGGATTTCCAGGAAAATAAAGTCTCGGATGCCGTGATGAATTATTTCGGATTTAGCGATGATTTGATTCCAAATATAGTACAAACCTTCTCTGTACAAGGAAAAGTTACTGACTTCGCAGCAGAGGCTACCGGCTTGCGTGCAGGAATTCCCGTCACTTATCGCGCAGGCGACCAACCCAATAACGCACTCTCGCTCAATGTTTTCAATCCTGGCGAGTTGGCAGCTACGGGCGGCACCTCCGGCGTGGTATATGGCATCGTTGATAAACCTGCTTACGACCCCCAGTCAAGAGTAAACGGCTTTGCCCACGTGAATCACAGCATTGAAGCGCCACGCATCGGCATTCTGTTGTGTATCAACGGTACAGGGATTCAATATAGTTGGATCAAGCAACACGTTGCGCAGGATGGGCTTTCATATAATGATTTGGAGCAATTAGCTTCTAAGATTCCCGTTGGATCGGATGGTTTACAAATTATTCCTTTTGGCAACGGCGCAGAGCGAATGCTCAATAATCGAAACCTCGGCGCGAGCATTCATCATCTTCATTTCAATCGCCACACAAGAGCGCATTTATACCGCGCAGCCCTTGAAGGCATTGCGTTTTCCTTCGTTTACGGCATTCAAATTCTGAAAGAAATGGGCTTGGAAGTCAAACATTTAAAAGTAGGCAATGATAATTTATTCCAATCTGCGATTTTTTCAAATACGATTACCACCTTAACAGATAGCCCTATCGAAGTGATCGAAACTACTGGCGCAATCGGCGCAGCGAAAGCAGCGGGTGTAGGCATCGGCGAGTATAATTCCCCTGCGGAAGCCATCGGACAAGGCAATGTAGTGCGTACTTACAAACCGCTTGACGCGAAAGAAGCTTACGCAAAAGCCTACCAATCCTGGGAAAGCGATTTACATCAATTAATTCATTAAATACTATTATTGTATCATTAATATCATAATATCACAACACCACAATATCAGAATATGGCAACAGAATATTTCAAAGGCATTTCCAAGATCAAATTTGAAGGACGCCAATCCAATAATCCCCTGGCATTCAAATGGTACGACGAGACCCGCACGGTCGGAGGCAAAACCATGAAAGAACATTTCCGCTTCGCAGTGGCGTATTGGCACACTTTCTGTGGCACAGGCGGCGACCCTTTTGGCCCAGGCACCAAGGCTTTCCCCTGGATGGAGGCGAGCGACCCAATTCAGCAAGCCAAAGACAAAATGGACGCTGCTTTTGAGTTTATTACCAAGATCGGCATTCCATATTATTGCTTCCACGATTTTGATTTGATCCAGGAAGGCGCAACTTTGTCCGAATCCACAAAAAGACTCGAAATTATCACCGATTATGCTTTGGAAAAACAGAAAGCGACGGGCGTAAAATTGCTCTGGGGCACAGCCAATCTCTTCTCGAATCCGCGCTACATGAACGGTGCTGCCACCAATCCTGATTTTGATGTGGTTGCTTATGCGGGAGCACAGGTAAAAAATGCCTTGGATGCTACCATCAAACTCGGAGGCGAGAACTATGTATTCTGGGGAGGCAGAGAAGGTTATATGTCTCTGCTTAACACGAACATGAAGCGCGAACTCGATCACATGGCCCGCTTCCTGCACCTGGCGAAAGACTACGCACGCAGTAATGGTTTCAAAGGGACGTTCTTTATCGAGCCAAAACCGATGGAACCCTCCAAGCATCAATACGATTTCGACGCTGCAACGGTGATCGGCTTCCTCCGCGAATATGATTTGTTGAGCGATTTCAAGTTGAATGTCGAAGTCAACCACGCAACGCTGGCCTTACATACTTTCCAGCACGAGCTACAAGTCGCAGCTAATGCAGGTGCTTTGGGTAGTATGGATGCGAACAGGGGAGACTACCAAAATGGTTGGGATACCGACCAATTCCCGAACAATATTTACGAATTGACCGAAGCAATGCTCGTCATCTTAGAATCAGGTGGCTTCCAAGGCGGTGGAATCAACTTTGATGCGAAAACACGCCGCAACTCGACCGACCTAACCGACATCTTCTACGCGCATATCGGTGGTATGGATGCCTTTGCCCGCGCCCTGCTCGTCGCACATGACATTTTAGAGCATTCGGATTATAAAAAACTACGCCAGGCTCGATACCATTCGTTTAATATTGGCAATGGAAAATCTTTTGAGGAAGGAAAACTCTCCTTGGAAGACTTATCCGCCATCGCACAACAGAGCGGCGAGCCGACACAGCGCAGTGGACAACAAGAATTATTCGAGAATATTATCAATCAGTATATCTAATAGATTTTTATTGGTTTCGTATATAGGAAAACCCTTGTCTCCT
>JANRME010000170.1:0-15492 GCA_033761835.1 Saprospiraceae bacterium | reverse complement strand
TTGATAGCGATGATTTCCCATTCGATTCTTCTTATATGTATAAATTCCACTGGGACAATCTCAAAGATGGCGATTTTAAAATGGATACTTTCTTTATGAAAGAATTCCGAGGCTTTGGACCTGGCGAGTTTCCGCATGAATTTTTCAACGAAGATTTTTCACAAGGCCTTCAAAAAATGATGGAACAACTCATGCAAAGCTTTGATGGGTATGAATTTCATTACAGAGAAGGTGATGAATTTTTCCGCAATCCTGATGAGAAAAAAGGCATTGAGCCTCGATCGGACGAGCCTAAAAAAGAAGAAAGTCCTGCGCCGAAGAAAAAACGCAAGACGACCATGATGTAAAACCAAGTAATCGGCCTTATCTTTGTCGCCTAATGTCCTGAACCTTTTCAAGGACAAACTGTTTCACTTCGGATACAAAAAAGCGACGGAGATGTTACCAATGCTTTCTAAAAAAATTAGTTTGATTATTTACCGCTTTCGGGAGCGTGGCTTGGAAGTTTTTTTAATGAACAACGCTGAAAATGAAGAGAATTGGAGTATCCCTGAAGGCGAGTTGAACAATCAGCTTTCGCAAGATCGTATGATCGAACTCGACCCGGTGCAACAAGAAAACGGCGCGACCGAAGAGGCGTATGCCGTAGAAGGCGATTGGCACGATATTCCTTCTTTGAAAGCAATGCTTTACGAAGATGCGATGCAACTTAAAGAGCAACTCAAAACAATGGACAAAGGCACTTTTGTAGCCGTAAAAGAAGCCGTGAAAAAAGTACTCCCCCACCAGTATAAATTCCTCAAGGAATTAAAAGAGATTCTGGTGGATCGCAATTCGGTGAAGGATTTGTAAACTGTCCCTTATTTTATTTCCAAATGATGTTTTTTTATTAATTTTTGAAGGTGTTTTTTATCTTTTATGATAGTCTTATAAACCCAGGTATAATAAGTTTTGCTTTCCATTACTTCCTGAGCGATTGCTTTATTCGCCAATTCCTCCATGCCGCTGTATTCCAAGGAACAAACAATCAAATGCAAGTAAGTAGAATACTCATTTCTTGCGCCTTCGCTGCCGCGTATTGGCACATTTTTATATTTTTTACGCAATGCTTCAATAGCGGCGTTTGTATCGGTTTCTTTTGCAACCAAATGCCAGTGAATCTGCTCGTGAATAAAAGTAGAAAGCAAATGAAGTTCACCGTTTTTATCTCCAAGATACCTCGTATGAAGTGTCAAAATCGGGTGGCTATGTGGTATGGCATCTTTATCAATAAGCACTTCCTTCGTAAAAATCCATTTACTGAGATCATAATTCGCTAAAAGTTTTTCAAGTATTTTAATCGTCGCCAATTCATCAGGATGCTCATTTTGAGTTCGGAATATAATATTTTCTTGAGCGGTACATTGGATAAAAAAGAATACTAAATAACTGATAGTCAAAGTAATGTTCTTCATAAATATTTTGTTTTTGAGAACAAAACTAAACGAGGCACTTTTCAAAAGATAGGAAAAATCGGAACAGGCGATTACTTTAACAATTTTCCAGGACTCCTGCCGATCAAGCTTTGATATTCATCTATCATATGCGATTGATCAAAATAACCAGCCTCCGCCGCGATTGAAGCCCAGTTGGGTTGTGGTGAGCGATTCCAAAGCTTTAATGAATGGGTGAGTCGTTCAATTTTTAGGATAGATTTTGGTGAAAGTCCGGTATGATCTTTTACTAATTTCCTCAGATAACGTTCTGTAATACCTAATTGAGTTGCTATTTGAGCTATGGTAAGGATTTCGTGATTAGATTGGCATATCTTATTAAAGATTGTAATAACAGGGTGCGTATTTTTTAATAAATGAAGCTTTTTTAATAATATTTTTTCCAAAATTTCTAAACATTTCCAATAACTCAATTCTTTTGCAGCATTCAAAAGCGCTTCTTCATATTCTAAAAATTCATCATGCCATAATTCCTTAATATTCACTGATTCATCTGTCAATTCAGGCATTATTTTTGAAAAAAACGCCTGCGCACCGCCCATCCGAAAACGCAGCAATATTGTAAGTTTACGCTGTTTTCGATCTATTTGAATGAATTGCGATCTGGGGCCAATCAAGGAAAGTCGAACGATTGGAGTAGAATCTAATGTTTGTATAATATGTAAAATTAAATAAGTGGACGATTCCGGCAGTATTAGCCAAGGTGTTGAAATATTTACATCATGGTTGTGGATAATAGTATAAGATTGAATAAATGGATACAACAACGGATGCGGAGGCAATTCTGTAATATCAAATTGATTTACAGATGCTTCTAAAGCGATTTCGTGCAGTCGTTGCTCATAAAACATGAACAAATATGTTAATCTTTATCTTAAACGCAGATCCTTGAAAAACCGCTATGTGTCATTATATCTGGCTTTCCTCCAATTCCCCGATCTGCACCCGCCACAAATCAGCGTAAGCGCCATCTAATGCCAGCAGCGCTTCATGCGTACCTTGCTCAGCAATCTGTCCATCTTTGATTACAATAATGGTGTCAGCATTCCGAATCGTACTCAGGCGATGCGCGATGATCAGTGCGGTCTTGCCTTTAGCAATCTGGCTTAGGCTTTGCTGTATGGCGCGTTCGGTTTCTGTATCTACGGCGCTGGTCGCCTCGTCGAGAATCAATATCGGCGCGTCTTTCAGGATTGCTCTTGCCAAGCTCAAGCGCTGACGCTGCCCGCCGGAAAGCTTGATGCCGCGTTCTCCGATAATCGAATCGTAACTATCTGGTAATGAGGTAATAAAATCGTGTAATTGCGCTTTTTTCGCTGCTTCTATAATCGCTTCATCGCTGGCGCCAGCCAGTCCGTAGCCAATGTTTTCGCGGATTGTACCGTGAAACAAATATACATCCTGGCTCACCAAGGCAATTTGCTCGCGTAAATCGCTGATTTTCAGTTGCCTAATATCCTCTCCTTCCAATCGAATGCATCCTCCTGTTACATCATAAAATCGCAAAAGCAATTTAGTCATCGTGGTCTTACCGCCGCCGGTCGGGCCAGCAATGCCGATGGTATGTCCGGCTGGGATATTCAAATTAAAGTTTTTTATAATCGGAATCCCTGATTTATAAGCAAAATGAACATTTTCAAAACGAAGATTCCCCTTTATTTCTGAGGGTTTGACCGGATTTTCTATTTCTGTAATCGAATTTTCAGAATCCAATAATCCAAAAACCCTCCGCGCTGCCGCCTGCGCCCGCGAGTAATCGTCGAACATAGCGCCGAGGCGCGTTACCGGCCAGAGCAAACGCTCGGTCATCATGGCAAAAAATGCCAGATTACCAAAAGTAAATGTATCCGGTTTAAATAAAACCCAATAAGCGCCCACGCAAAGCGTAATACCAAAGCCCAATGAAATAAACATTCTTATAATAGGAATATAAACCGAACTCCAGCGGATGGCATTAAAATTAGCATTGCGATATTGCTCGGAAACCTCGCTAACTCGCTCTGTTTCATAGCGTTCGGCGGTAAAACTTTTGATGACAGCGATGCCACCGAGATTATTTTCCAGACGACTATTCAAAGCGCCTACACTATTTCTGACAGACTGATATTGCGGCGCAATTTTACGTTGATAATAAAAACTACCCAACATGATAAATGGAATCGGCGCCATTGCAATAAGTCCAAGTTCCACGGAAACATGGAGCAGCGACCACGCAGCTATAATAAGCAATATAAATAATTGTATAATTTCATTAAAAACATTATTAAAAAAGCGCTCCAATTGATTAATATCATCATTCAGAATAGACATCAAATTACCCGTGCGTTGCTCTTCAAAAAAAGCCATTTCGCGGTCTTGCAAATGGGCATAAGTATCCACGCGCAAATCATGCTGCATCCGTTGCGCCATGCGCATGAAGCCGCGATTATAAAGCCATTGAAAAAAGCTTTCAAAAGCAAAAATGGTGATGGTGAGAATCGTCAAAAATATAATGATTTGCCAGGGATCGGTTAATCCTGTTGTATTTGGAATCCAGCCTGGAATTTTATTACTCACGGTATCAATAAACCAAGCCGTAAGAAAAGGCGGCATCAAATCAAAAATGCGATTCAAAACGCTGTAAATAATGGACGACCACAATTGCAATCGGTAGCGATCCAAATAGCGAAACAGGCGACGCATGGGGTGTTTAAGGCCAATCGTTGGCTTGGTTTTTGACATAGCAAAGTTTTTCTTTTGCAAAATGATGAAATGAAATTTTCCAGTATTCCATCACTCCAATAATCCATTATTCCTTTTAATCGTGGAATCTCGGTGTTCAAACAAATGGCTTCGGCAAAACGCCAAGTAGTCTTTTATAGCGATTTTGGCTTTATACGTATGGGCGGTAATAGCTGCTTTCTCGGCAGTACTCAAAGAGGAACGGGCAAGCGAATCCAAAAGTTCCGTATTCAAAAACTTTATTCCATGTAAATGCTTTTGAACAGCAAGCCCAGTTTTATTGGGATTAGGATAATTAATATTATCTTTTGCCTTAATATAATAAATATCTGCATCCTGCATTAGTTGGTCAATGCCTAACAGGCGACTATCCAAATCCAGAGAATCATTTGATAATATTATTTTCAGTTGGCCGGCCAGGTTGTAAAATGATGGGTCGGTTCGCATAATATATAAAAGATTTAATCGCACTTTTATCTGTTGTTTTACAAGGGCGTAAGCCGTTTTGTGTTTGTCTTTCAATTGATTGGCATCAATTTTTTGCAAGCGATCTTGATATTCTTGGAAAGCTCGCTCCTCTTTTTTTAATTGCGCTGTATGGATGATGGCAAAATGTATTTCCTGAAATGATGATTGTGGCTGCTCTTTTGCAACACTTTTTGCCAGTCTTTTGAAAATCATATTCGGATTGCTTTCATTATAAAGCCAACCCGCAGCCACAATGGTACAAACAAGGAACACCAACGAAATAATCCGTAAGGCTTTGGAGCGACCGATGTTCTTCATTGCACTTTTTCACCAATTTTTGTTTCCACCATTTTGATGGCTAATGATAATTGTTCTTCTGGACTAAGCCGTGTATTATCAATTTCAAAAGCATCTTCCGCTTTGCGTAATGGGCCTATGGCTCGGTTCGAGTCAATGTGATCGCGTTCGCGCAGGTTTTCCAGCACTTCACCAAGAGTGACGGATTGCCCTTTTTTTAGTAATTCTTCATAGCGCCGGCGTGCGCGTTGTTCTACATCCGAAGTGACAAATATCTTCAGTTCGGCGTCAGGAAAAACGACTGTCCCGATGTCTCGACCATCCATCACAAGGCCTTTATCCTTGCCCATTTCTTGTTGTTGCTTTACCATCGCTTTGCGTACCTCCGCGATGGCGGCGACTTGGCTCACGTACTCCGACACACGCATTTGGCGGATTTCGGATTCTACATTTCGCTCGTTGAGCAGCGTATTATTGCCATTTTCATTGCGAATAAAGCGAATGGAGATATGCGAAAGCGCGTTTTTAACTGCTTCGAGATTATCTATTTCGATATGATTTTCCAGAAAAAAAAGCGTGACTGCGCGATACATTGCCCCAGAATCTACATAAGCATAATGCAAGGACTTCGCCAGTGCTTTGGCAATCGTGCTTTTACCCGAAGCGGAAGGCCCGTCAATAGCAATTACAATCTTTTTCACAGGATGGAGTTGTGCATTTTCGTCCTCGGTCAAAGATAAATCATCTTATTCCAAATGGCGGCCTAAGCGCTGCCATAATTTATCGTAGGGTATTACTTCCAATTCGGCTACTTTACCGCGATAATAAAAGGGATATTCTTCAAATTTCTCTATTAATTTTTCAATGTTGCGCAATTTATCTATCTGAAATTCAGCTTTTTCCAAATGATATAATAGTTGAATCAGCGCTGCGGCGCGTTCATATCCCTCCTTTTTTAATTCATATTGCGAAAGCTTACGCAATTGTTCCATTAGCTTGGGTAACGCAGCAAAGTTGCGCCGATACAATAAAAAAGCAATTTTTAATACAAGATGATGCAACGCGATTGTCACGTATTTAGAAGAATAGTTACTTGATTTTTGAATAAAGTCATTGATTTTGAATGTTTTACGTTTTTGGCGCAGCATTAAATTGGGATTAATACTTTCTGTTTCGATAAAATAATGCAAGAAAGCTTCAAATATTTCCCATTTCTCCTGCCTCAAATCGTCTATTTTTTTAAACGCAACGGAGTCGGCTACCTTATTAAAAATTGCTAAAGCGTTGATCCAGTTATCGGTATGCAAGGAAAGTAATAAGTAATATTCCATAAAATCGAGCCACTCCTGGCTATTGGCGGATAAATCGGTCAGCACTACTTCGGCATAAGCCTTGCCTTCTCGGTATTGCCGAAGATGTAAATAAATCGAAAATCGCTTAATAAGGAAAAAAATCTTTTTCTGATCATTGAAATAATCGGGCATACTGCGCACGTACTCCTCTGCTTTTTCAGCTATTTCCAATACATGGCTGTACTCATGCTGTGCTTCATATAATAATACCCAAGCAGTAAAAACATGATATTGTACCAAAGGCGAGTCTGTTTTTTCAACGATCTGAATGAGTTCTTTGCCAAGTTCTTCGATACGCTGAAGCTTTTGTTCATCGAAATGACGCACCTGATATTCCAATCTAGCTTTTTGAGCCAACTCCTCCGCCCGGGTTTCTGCTTCCAAAATGGGCGTATGCGTCTCGACATAAGCATTATATTCTTCAAATGCTTTCCTGTTCTCTTCCTGCACGGCTTGCTCACGCAACAAGCGGCTACATTTAACAATCAGATCGGTAAAATGAAATTTAAGTGCAACAATGAGAATCTGGCGCGCCAAGACCAGTGCTGAATTGGGCGCATTGTAAATCAACATAATTTCTACCAGCGCCCATTCTTTGTTACAATTGTATTGTGCCTGCGCCCTATTGGCGGTAAGGGGTACATTCATATCCAGAAAAAAAAGCGTGTTGTAAAGTCGGCGTTTGAAGCGGGATTTGAGCTGACGATACCGAGCGTCTCCTACATCTTTATTATGGTAGAGGATGTTAGCAGCATCTTCATCCTTGCTAATTTTACCGGTCACTAATGCCTCATAGAGTAGCCCAAATTTGCTGTCTTTGTTGCGTAAAATTTGTTCGTCGAGTACCTCGATTTTGGATACCTTATTTTTGGTCAGTACATTGATAATTTCGAGTAAATTTTCCATCCGCCTTGATTTTCGTACCCTGCCGAAGCTAAATACAGAACTATGACCATTAAAATAAAAAAGGTTTCACAATTTTTTAGTATGTGAAACCTTATTTTGTTATAATGAAATTCGCCAAAGGCGCAAGTTGTTCAAAAACGAACGGGCGAATCAGTATTCATCCTCATTAAAAAGGAAGTCGTCTTTGCGTGGGTAATCGGGCCAAATATCTTCGATGCCCTCATATACGTCACCTTCATCTTCCATATTTTGAAGATTTTCAATGACTTCCAACGGAGCGCCCGAACGAATGGCATAATCAATCAATTCGTCGCGGGTAGCCGGCCAAGGTGCGTCTTCCAGGTGATGCGCAAGCTCTAATGTCCAGTACATATTAATATTTGAATTAATGTTGAAAATTATAGTGATTTCCTGAGATTCGATACTTTACCTTATTCAACAAAGGGCAGATTAGGAAAACGCTATATTTCCTAATTTTTTTCGGCAAATGTAAAAAACTCGGCGAATTAACCAAATATCTTTCTGATATAAAAATTTCTTACCAAATTTTACACCAGTTTTTTAAAAAATCGTAAACAGAAAAAATGTCATTTCTCTTTTTGTTGAAAACCAATCATTTGTAATGACAGATAATTTCAAAATCACTGTTTTCGTAACTCTTCGGAAAAACACCAATTTCTGACGAATTGACAGGCCCCGTGGGGTCGCAGATGTAATAACGTCTTCCTTGGTAAGAAATTACCGCCCCGGGCAATTCTTCTTCCAAACTCACGGCCACAGTCAGATGATCGGGAAAAGCGACTACAATCATTGGCAAATCCAGGATTTCTTTGACCAAAGCATAGAACAGCGCTGAACGATCTTCACAATCGGAATAAGGATAAAAAAACACTTCATCCACCGTCATTGGCTTGCTTTTGCCAAAATATTCCTTGTCCTCCTTGTACTCGAAGCTGGAACGCGTGAACGCAAGCAAAAGTTCCAAGGCCTGGCGAGGTGTTTTATCTTTAATTAATTCCTGAAAAGCCGGCAGCAGTGAATTATGTAAGGCCGCTGACAATGGTAGCTCTAAATACTCTCTTTCCGCAATGAGTGGATACTGTTCCATCACTTCCACCATTACTTTATCGTATGCCACTTCTACTTGAATCGGCTGATTTGCATATTTAAATTTTATCAGCTTTTTGCTTACTTGCGATGGAAGATTGGGCAATGCTTTAAAATAAAATGAAAAAGCTTTGCCTTTGGGTTGAGCCTGAAAATTAAGCAAATACAGGGCTTCCTGCTTGCCCGGGGCATTTGCATCGCTATTGGTCAAATTGACAAAATTCCGGCCTTTATCTTCGATCATTGGTATTTCAAATACCTCATCCGCAGAATGGACGTACACGTACACACGCTGCGCAAGGTAGGTGAGTCGAGTGTCAAAACCCATTTTTGATAGCAAAAACCAACAAATTAACTCTTGTTCGCTGAGGCTTTTCCTTTGGAAAATTTGCTTCACGCTATTGCGCATTAACACGTATGAAAGCCAATCGTTGAGTTGTAATTCCGCTTTTTTATGGTTCAAATCATCCAATAAAATTCGATAATCCTTACCTTCCAATTGGCGATAAAATTGTACAATGCCTTTTTCATCTATCGCCGTACAAACTGGGGCAAGCATTTCTGTATTGTAGCTGATAGTAAGATTTTCTGAGAAAAATGCCACCACAACGCTTGTCTTGGCAGCAAAAAGAGGAAATGCAAAGTAACTTAGGAACAGCGTGATCCAAATATTTTTTTTCATGAGTTTTAGTGATTTGCAAGCCAATAACTCTTCAAACGCAAAAGCGTACCCTTCCATTTTCAAAAAGGTACGCTTTGCGCGAAGAAATATTCTACTTGTAATCAATCTTACAAAATCAACATGGCATCGCCATAGCTGAAAAATCGGTATTCTTCTTTAATAGCTGTTTCGTAGGCTTCCATCACCAAATCATAACCACCAAAAGCGCATACCATTATTAATAGACTGGACTTAGGCAAATGGAAATTGGTAACCATTGCATCGGCGATACTAAAATCGTAAGGCGGATAGATAAATTTATTCGTCCAACCCTCTGCTGTTTTCAGCATCCGTTCTGCGGATACTGCTGATTCTACTGCCCTCATTGAGGTAGTGCCTATAGAGCATATCCGGCTTTTTCTTTCTTTGGCCCGATTCACCACATTGACAGCATCCTGAGCAACTTTGAAATATTCCGCATCCATCTTGTGTTTGGACAAGTCCTCCACATCAATTGTACGGAAAGTACCCAAACCAATATGTAGCGTTATTTCGGCAAATTCCAAGCCCTTGATTTCCAGTCGCTTGAGCAATTCTTTGCTAAAGTGCAAACCTGCGGTTGGAGCAGCTACGGCGCCCACTTCTTTGGCATACACAGTTTGGTAGCGCTCACGGTCGCTATCTTTCGGGGGGCGTATGATATACTTCGGCAAGGGCGTGTTGCCCAATGTACTCAGGTCTTTTTGAAATTCTTCTTCTGGGCCATCGTACAAGAAGCGAATCGTACGGCCTCGAGAGGTCGTGTTGTCCACGACTTCGGCTACAAGAATATCGTTGTCGTTGTCATCACTAAAATAGAGCTTATTGCCTACGCGAATTTTCCGGGCAGGATCCACCAATACGTCCCACAATCGGGCGTCTCGGTTGAGTTCACGCAGTAGAAATACTTCAATTTTGGCGCCAGTTTTTTCCTTTTTGCCATAAAGGCGAGCTGGAAAAACCTTGGTATTGTTAAAAACCATTACGTCGCCATCGTTGAAATAATCAATGATGTCTTTAAAAACTTTATGCTCTATTTTTCCGGTATCCCGATAAATAACCATGAGGCGAGACTCATCGCGATTGGCAGCGGGGTCTTGTGCAATCAGTTTTTTTGGTAGTTCAAATCCAAATTGTGACAGTTTGGTTCTCATTCTCCTTCGTTTTCAAAAAATTGGACGCAAAGATAACAATATTGCGCAGTGTATTAGTATAAATTTGCTTAGTTTTTCTTGCAGAAATAATTGATTGCCAGAATGGTTTGTTTTATTGTTGATCCGATGAATGTTTTTTTATACAATAGACGTAACAGAAACAAGAGCATCCATAAAAAAAATAGATAATCCTTAACGTTTAATTTACAATACGTACAAGGGTTCTAATTTGTTCCAAATTCCGAAAAATTTATCTTTTCTATACTTTAGCAGATAAAAATTGTAGTTTCATCGAATCAATTGGGAGGTTTGTAGGATGAGTGGTAGTTTCGACGCTGGATTTTTCTATAAACCTTGTTCTCCATGAAAATTGTATTACGCATTATCGCTGAAAGTATTTCGCAGGCATTGCACCAATTGCGCGCCAATAAGTTACGCAGCTTTTTATCCTTGCTGGGCGTATCTATTGGTATTTTTTGTATTATCGGGGTACAGTCGGCTGTGGATTCGCTGGAGAGTAACGTGCGCGGCAGCATTGAAAAACTGGGGAACGACGTCATTTATGTGCAAAAAATTTCTTGGGCTGAAGATCCTGGTGACAATTTCTTCAAATATATGCGGCGTCCTAACATCGCTTATGATGATTACAAAGCAGTAGCGGAAAAAGTAAAATCTGCCGAAATGGTGTCCTTTCATGTCGGCGTGGGCGACCGTGTTGCAAAATACCTGACCAATAGCACCGATATTTTCTACATTGGCGTGACGTATGACTTCGGTGAAATGTTCAAATTTGAATATGACAAAGGGCGCTATTTTTCACAGTCAGAATATAATTTCGGTGCGAATAAAGCTGTACTGGGGTATGAAGTAGCAGATCGCCTGTTTGGCTCCATTGAGCCCATCGGCAAGACGATCAAAGTAAATGGTCGGAAATTAGAGGTCATTGGAGTGCTCCAAAAATCGGGCGAGAGCCTTGTGAATGTGATGAACTTCGATGAGGGAATCATTATTACCTACGAATTGGCCCGGAAAATTGTGAACCTCAAACCAAATCACCCTTTTGGTAATACTTCGCTTAACATCAAGGCTACCGAGGGCGTCAGCGTAAATCAACTCCGCGATGAAGTGACAGGAGTCATGCGTGCGCACCGCCGCCTGAAGCCAAAAGAAGAAAGTAATTTTTCACTCAACGAGCTTTCTATCATTTCCGGTTTCCTGAATAGCTTTTTTGGGGTACTCAATATGTTGGGTTGGTTCATCGGTGGATTTGCCATTTTGGTAGGAATGTTCAGCGTAGCAAATATCATGTTCGTATCTGTCAAAGAGCGTACCAATATTATTGGGATCAAAAAAGCTTTAGGCGCCAAGCGATATGTTATTTTGTTGGAATTCCTTATCGAAGCCTCGATCTTATGCTTGATTGGCGGCGCTGCCGGACTAATTTTGGTAGCCGCCATCACCGCCATTCTCTCGCAAGCGATCAACTTCGAGTTGGCTATGTCCGTCGGCAATATCTTATTCGGTGTTATCCTCTCCATGATCGTAGGCGTTGCAGCGGGTATGATTCCTGCGCTGCAAGCTTCCCGGATGGATCCGGTGGTAGCGATGCGAGCGAAGTAAGTTGTGTAATAGGGTGATAAGTTAAATAGGATCCAAAATCCGATTCCCTTATCACCCTATTGTTCTATCTCCCACCATCCAATTAAAAAACCTTAACTTTTCTTCTTTGTTAAATCGCTTGTTTTAAAGAATTAATTTTCAGAATTTTGCATCTGAGAATCCTTACCGATATTTTTTTTCTTAACACTTCGATAATATTTTCTAAAAATAGGCATTGATATTATACTAATTTTAAAATCAAACGCCTAATTTTGGACTTGCTTTTTGAGCTTGAGAAACTACTAAAAGATAAATCATCCATTTGACGCAAAGGGAGGTGTTTTTGTTAAAATTAGAAAAAATTATATTTGAGTAACAAAATTTACTAACTTTGCGCATCTCAAAAACTTATCCCATGAGGTATCTACTACTACTCCCAGTCGTTTTGGTTGTAACGACGATCGCATTAAAGGCTCAACAACTTTCCCTTTTTACGCAATACCGCGAAAACGCGAGCGTAATCAATCCTGCAGCTTTAGAAACAGATTTCTTGGCATTTGGACAGAATCTCAGTATTGGCGCATCTTACCGCGCTCAATGGGTTGGGTTAGACAATGCACCCACTACCCAGACGCTGCGTTTTTCTTATTTGAATACCGAATTTAGTGGCGTGACCTTCATGGCAGGCGCACACCTTATCAATGATAAAACGGGACCGACCGGATTTACTGGTTTTTATGGGAAAATTGCAGGTGTGGTCACACAAGACCCCGAATACAGTGGACTTGTTGTGGGCATGAGCGTAGGCGCTGTGCAATACCGCGTAAAATCATCTGAAATCTTTCTTCGAGAGGATGGGGATGTAGTAGGCACAGAGAATCAATCGCAGCTTTACCCGGATGTTGGCGTTGGGGTTTACTATTATCAGACCGTTGGCGATGCTAATTATTTCTACACCGGAGTTTCTGTACCTCAGGTAGTCGGGCTTGATCTGACCTTCAAAAATGACCTCGGAGAATTCTACACCAAGCGCGTGCAACACTTTTACGGATTGCTTGGATTTTACAATTTTTTCGATAATGATAGCTTCTTAGAACCTTCTATGTGGGTAAAATATGCCCCAAATGTACCGGTCAATGTTGACCTGAATCTTCGTTATCAAATGCCCGGAGGATTGTGGATGGGTACCGGTGTTTCTTCCGCCAAGATTTTTCACTTAGATGCTGGCATCTTGCTGGGAGCAAATTCATTGGACAATACCATCCGAATCGGTTATGGTTTTGACTACTCGTTTAGTTCTTTCGGACCTTCGGCGGGTAGTACTCACGAGTTAAACGTATCATTTGCATTTGATCGTTGATGTACATTGTAACCGTGTTTTCAAATTATTTCAATAATCATTTTCTGGATAATAGGTTTTAATATTTGCGGCCTAAAACCGTTGGTTATCCCATGAAGAAACATAAACCTACGAAATACAGTCGTCTCATGAAAAGACTACTTTCCTTAGTGGTGATCGGACTCGCGTTCAAATTAAGCGCTTGGGCGCAACCGTCCTTGATCTTCTCCCCTTCCAATCCTAATGTCGGCGAACAGTTTTGTGTTGACATCACTGTCAAAGACTTTACCGACATTATTTCAATGGAATTTTCCCTGCAATGGGATGCTTCCGTGATTGATTTTGAAGGCGTGCAAGGCTTTGGCTTACCCAACTTCAACGGCACCAATTTTAATACCAGCTTAGCCGGTGATGGCAAATTGAGTATCAATTGGTTGTTCGCACAGTGCGGGGCTAATGCTACCGGGCTTACCCTCAATGATGGAAGCACTATATTCCAGCTTTGCTTTCGAGCGATAGGTGGATATGGAAAAACTTCCTCTATTACGCTATCAAGTGATCCGCGACCAATCAATGTGCAACGTGTAAACGCTTGCCCGAACAACATCGGGATGTTGAGCAAAAATGGATTGGTCTCCATTGGGGTGCGACCTCTGACGTTGATTGCATCGAAAGAAACCGCCAATCAAGGTGACTTGATATGTGTTGATTTTAGCGCTATCGGTTTCGACGATTTGACCAGTATGCAGTTTTCTATTAATTGGGATCCAGCAAAATTGGAATTTGATGATGTGGTTGTTCTGGAAAACTTAGTCAACCTGGCCCGCAGCAGTTTTGGTACACCGGATAATCCCGCTGTTGGCCCCGGCAATCTTACTTTATCATGGGAATATACCGTTGGCAATGGTGTTACGCTGCCGGATAGCACAGTACTTTTCCAAGTCTGCTTTCGGGTATTGGGCAATTGTGAAACAACGATCCCAATCAATTTCTCCGATTCGCCAACGCCTTTCGAGGTGACCAATAATGTGGTACAAGGATTCCGATTGACCAGCGTCACCGAACCTGGTCAAGTGAAAGTAGGCAGTTGTGCACCTACTGGCTTGCAGTTATCTGCTAATTGCGGCGCACCTGTGAATCCAAACGATGAGATTTGTGTAAAAATAAGTACAGCAGGATTTACTAATATCAAAGAATTTAACTGGAATTTAGAGTGGAATGAAAACATTCTGGAATTCAAAGAAATTAAGAGTATCAATACGCAACTCACTGGTTTTGATCAGGCTGATTTTAATAAAGCCAATGTATCCAATGGGGTTCTTGGCGTGAGTTGGTCCACGGTGCTTTCAGGGCTTTCATTGCCCGGCGGTGCAGGTGATTTGTTTGAAGTCTGTTTCAAGGTAGTCGGAGTTGGAGGTAGTAGCCCTATTCAATTTGGAGGCTCACCTCCGATTGTGACCAGAAGTAATACCAATATTGGCATCAATCCTACTAACTGCGCAGTAGAAGTAATTCGCCCAAGCGGGGTAATAATGACTGTTTCTGATGCCGAAGCGCCACTGGGCGAAACGACCTGTTTGGATGTCACTGTTGCAAATTTTAAAGACATCCTTGGTTATCAATTTTCTTTAGCGTGGGAACCGACGCACATGACTTTTGTGGGCATCAACAATGTCAATATTCCAGGAGCTTCGCTTACTAATTTTGGGTTGCTCGGCGTTGATTTTGGCACATTGACGTTTGATTGGGAGACCAATAACGCGGTAACACTCGCAGATAATACTGTTATTTTCCAGGCTTGTTTTGAAATGACCGGTACGCCTCAGGATTGCGAAGAGCTATTAGTCATTGATAACCCTATTGAAGCAGAGGCGATTACGACCACTTCCAATGGTAATAATATCGGTGTAACAAGCCAACCTGCGGAGGTTTGTATCCTGTTCCCGGAAGGTTATTTCCTCGATCTGGGCGATGTAATAGGAGAAGTAGGAACAGTGACCTGCATTCCCATAAGGGTGAAGAGCTTTGACAATATCCTTTCCACTCAGTTTTCGATTAGCTTTGAGCCTTCGGCTTTGCAATTTGACACCGTGCAAATTCCCGGTAACCTGACTGCGCTTTCTCAAAGCAGCTTCGATCTAAGCTCAGCGAATGTTGGTATCATCAAAGTCAATTGGAGCAACGCTGCTCCTGTGACGGTGGCTGATAGCACTTTGATTTTTGAACTGTGTTTCAATTTGGTTGGTCAACCAGACTCTTGTTATGGGCTTCGAGTTGGAGAACCGAATCCTTTGGTAACCACAACAAATGGCGAAGGAAGCGTTTTATCCGATTCGGGTCAAATTTGTATCAAATA
>JANRME010000169.1:0-9115 GCA_033761835.1 Saprospiraceae bacterium | reverse complement strand
CGCAATATTTTCTACCCTTTGGAGGCAAGGCAAAATGGGAATGAGGGTACAGTAGTACTTTCGTTTGTCGTAGAAAAAGATGGCAGCATTTCCAATCCAAAAATTCTGCGAGACATCGGCGGTGGCTGTGGCGTAGAAGCCTTGCGGATTGTGCAATTGATGATTGATGGTGAGTTAAAGTGGGTGCCTGGCAAAACCAAAGGCAAGCCAGTTCGTACTTTGTTCAATCTGCCGGTGCGGTTCAAACTAACCGAAGCGCCGCCCTTTGCAATTATTGGCATAGACACCATTTGGACCACTTTTGATGAGCCGCTATCGTTTGAAGGAGGCGATGAAGCGCTCTCCAAATTCCTCAGCGAACAAATGGATTATCCTGCTTCTGGCAATGATAGCTGTTTGATTGGCGTGGTGGATTTACAATTAATGATTGATCGTCAGTCGAATGTGCGCATTCTTAATATTACCGATTACAACGACCTGGGTTTTGAATTTTGGAATGAGGCAGTAGAAGTAGCAACTTCCTCTTCTGGCAAGTGGAAACCCGCTGTCTATCAAGGGAATAAAGTGCCTTCAGCCTATGAGGTTAGTATGTCATTTGTACCGGAAACGGCTGCTTGCAAAGCGAAAGTAGAACAATACTCGAAAGCAGTTCAATTGGTAAACGAAGGCTCTGATTTGTTTGACAAAGGCGAAAAAGATGCGGGCATTGCCAAAATGAGTGAAGGTATTGCGCTTTTCCCAAGAGATGCGAATTTCCTGGCGGCGCGGGGTCAAGCTTATATGGAAATGAATAAATTCCCGGAAGCTTGCGCTGATTTGAGTTTGGTAAAGGCCCTTGCTTCGGTGGATTGGTATGATTCCTTGCTGCCAGTAATTTGTAGATAGATTTGTTATCGGTTATCTGGATAGGCTTCCTTGCTAACAGATAACCGATAAACAAATTCTCAAATCCTGCCAATTTTACTGCCATCTGGTATTGTAGCGCCTTTTTTCACCACCACAATGCCATCTCGTATGCAATAAGTGTCGGTCTCATCATTAGACAGTAGGGCGCTTCCCCGAATAGTCACATTATTCCCAACACGGCAGTTTTTATCCAAAATGGCATTTTCGATGTAGCAATTTTCACCAACGCCCATCGGAGTTTCTTCGTGAAGTACAATTTTTTCTAAGGTTTCAAAATAATCATTCCCCATAATAACCGTCTTGGAAATCTCTGTGTTGTAGCCAATGCGCGAACGTATACCCACAATGGAGCGCTCAATTTTCTTGGCGTGAATAATACACCCGTCTGCTAAAATTGCCTGATTGAACCAAGTGCCGAATATCTTCGATGGCGCGAGCATACGTGGGCGGGTATAGACCAATTTTTCATTGTCGAACAAATTAAATTTGGGGATAGGGTCGGTCAGGGCAATATTGGCTTCAAAAAAAGAGCGAATCGTACCAATGTCTGTCCAATACCCGTCAAAAGCAAAACTGGCAACCCGCAGACCCGATTCTATGGCCGTTGGGATGTACTCTTTGCCAAAATCAACCGCATCTGGCGATTCTTGAAACATCTTTTCCAGCACTTTTCGATTGAAAATGTAAATTCCCATAGACGCCAAATAAATTTTTCCTTCATTCCTCAAATCATCTGACACTGCTGATTCCCATTCTGGCAAAATATCTGCTTTGGGTTTTTCTATAAATTTCTCGATCATCCCATCTTCATTCACCTTCATAATACCAAAACCAGGTGCATCGTGCTGATTGACAGGAATGGTGGCAATCGTCACATCCGCATTTTTTTCTACATGATAAAATGCCAGTTCTTCAAAATTCATTTGATACAACTGATCGCCGGACAGGATTAGAATATAATCAAAGTCATGATTGACAAGGTGATGCATACACTGCCGCACTGCATCTGCTGTACCTTGAAACCATTTATCACTGGTGGGCGTCTGCTCGGCAGCAAGAATATCTACGAAACCCCGGCCAAATACATCAAAATGATAGGTATTTTTAATATGCTGATTGAGCGAAGCAGAATTATATTGTGTAAGCACAAACATTCGCTTCAGCCCAGAATTCAAGCAGTTAGAAATTGGAATATCGATTAAGCGATACTTTCCTCCAATGGGCACTGCGGGCTTGGAACGTTGACTCGTAAGCGGGTACAATCGAGTACCGGCGCCTCCTCCCAGTATAAGCGAGATAATTTTAATTGGCATAATTTTAATCGACGATTTGAGATGTAAGGGTTTTATTTTACATCATTTGATTATAAACTTCAATATATTGATTTGCTGAATTTTCCCAAGAAAAATCAATTTGCATAATTTTCTCCCGAATTCGGTCAAACGAAGCCCTCTGATTAAAATATAATTCGGCAGCCCGATAAATCGCCATGCTGCTATCCTCCAAAGAAAAATTATTAAAGCGAATACCTCGGCCGCTACCATCGGGTTCACCAATATCCGGCACGGTATCGCGCAAACCACCAATCGAACGTACCAAAGGCAATGTGCCATAACGCATAGCGTACATTTGATTCAATCCACATGGCTCTACCCGCGATGGCATAATGAGAAAATCAGACCCTGCATACAATTGATGCGCCAAACCTTCATTGTATTCGAGCGAAGCATCAAAACGCCCACGAAACTGTTGGCGCATATTGCGGAAAGCATCGGCAATGCGCGGATCGCCCGTACCCAGTACCAAAAAATTGACCCGCATGCCACTACGCAACACCCGACTAAACAGATCGGGTAACAGATCAGCTCCTTTTTCGGTGACCAATCTTCCGATAAAAGTGATAATCGGCAGGCTCAGATCAAACTGAAAGCGCTGTGCCAAGGCCTGTTTGTTAGCAGCTTTAAAGCCAGCGACACTCCCATTCTCCAAACGTTGGGCAATGAATTGATCGCTTTGTGGATTCCAAACTTGCGCATCAATCCCATTGAGAATACCCAAACTCTTATGCTGCTCGTGATAGAAAAGCCATTCCATGCCATTGGAAGCATTTTTCAATTCCTCCAAATAACTCGGCGAAACCGTCGTGACCCGCCAGGAGGTCTTGATACCGGAAGCTAAGGGATTGATAGTATTTGCCCAATCAATTAAACCTCGCGCTTCCCCATAGAAGAAGGGTAGCAAGTACATTTTTTCCCAGCTAAAAGCACCGGTATACATTCCGTTGTGAATGGTAAAAACTGTTGGGATGTGTTCCAATGCTCGATATTCCGGGCAAAATTTAATCATAAATGGAATCAAGCCAGTATGGTGATCGTGGCAATGCAACACCGAGGGTCGTCCCGGAGAATTGATAATCCATTGCAAAACAGCCTGTTGAAAACTCAAATAACGCTCTACTTCATCGCCATAGGTATAACCACTTGGATCTGCATAAATGCCTGGGCGATCAAACTTTCCAGGAATATCTGCTACAAATAATGGAAAACCAAGCGTATTATTTTGCTCTTTTTCAATGGTGAAAGGGACGTAGTAATTGTGCAAGCGCACCGCGCCCCTGAAGATCGGCGTAAACTGGTGTTCCTCGATCCAACGCAGGCGATACTTGGGTATCACGACGCCTGCTGAAACATCTGCTTTTTGTAAATATTTCGGAAGTGCTCCTACGACATCGCCTAAACCGCCTGATTTGGCTGCAGGGTAACATTCCGCGCTAATGTGTAAAACTTTCATAATGAGTGTTTAGGTGGGATTTTGGTTGGAATAATATTTATTTAGAATAACAAGATCCTAAAGATTGATCATTATTCCATCCTCCCTGCCCTTGCTGAGCAGCATTCCACGCACTTAAAGGTAGAATTTTTTGGTAGGAAAATTCAAAGCAAGCGCAATACTTTTTTGCAAAAAGGCTTATTGTTTTACAATTCTTCTGTATAGAAATGCCTTCTCCCGCTCAATTTGCAACAAGTAAACACCGGCTGGGAATTGCTCAAGGTCTAACTCCATGGGTTGTTCCCGAAATATTTTCTCAGGGAGGATCAGGCGGCCGGCAATGTCAAAAAGCTTGATTTTACTCTCTGCAAAGGTTGGCGCATCAATGACTATTTTTATTTTGTGCTTGGTCGGATTCGGAAAAATATTAACATAAGCGGCCCAATCGGGGTCGGTGATAGAGGTAGTGCCTACTTCCACGCTCAAAGTTTGGCTACAGCCTCCTCTGTCGGTGACGGTGACTCTATAATCACCTGCTTTTAAATTGAATACATCTTCAGTGGTTTCGCCATGCGACCAAATATAAGTGTAAGCAGGAATGCCGCCTTCTATCATCAAATTAATAAACCAAAGATCACCGGAAGCGCCTGTTTGAGCACTCAACTCAAGCGGAGCAGGCTCATAAAGGCTAAACGTTTTCACGTTCAGACACTGATGCGAATCGGTAACAGTAACGGTATAATTTCCTGCCGCAAGGTTGTAGATTTTATCAGAACGCAAGCCGTTTGACCATTTATAACTTAAAGGTTCACTTCCACCGATAACGGTCAGTTGGATCGCGCCGCTCGCCGAGCCATTGCAAGGTACATCCGTGATTTCGCCCAGCACCACTGGACCAGGGATGTTTTGAACCTTTGCTTCAACAGGGTGCTTGCAATTTTTTTGATCGGTCACCGTCAGTTGATAAGACCCTGCATCTAACATAGTAAGCACCGCCGAGGTATCGCCGGTATTCCAAAAAAAACGATAAGGCGCAGTGCCACCGCTTGGAAAACCTACCAATACGCCGTTCTGGTTGCCACAAGTTTCATCTACTACGGTAAAATTAACTTGAATAGGAGGCGGCTCGGATAATAGCATATTTTCTCCGAAAATACAGCCGTTGGCATCGCGCACCAAAGCCGCGTATTCAATAGCGCCAAGCCCGGTAAAAGTATTATTGGGTGAAAAATTAGCAGAATTTAAAGCATATGTAAATGGCGCTTGACCGCCGGTTATTTGAATCGTGATTTTCCCGTCTTTGCCACCAAAACAGGAAACATTTTGAGCAACAAGATTGATCGCAGGGGCTTCCGGGGCTTTGATCTCAAAAGGATAGCCATAGACACATTCCAGAGAATCCTGGAGGTAAATATAATAATCCCCAGCCGCCAAATCTTTGAATCCATTTTTGTTGATAAACGTATCCCTATCCAAAGAGTAAAGATAATCATCGCTTTGGCCATTCGTGATTTCTACTACAATAGAGCCGTCGGCAGATTCCGGACAGGAATTGTGCTGAATTCTAAAAAAAACGCCCGGCGCGTTGACTTGAGGAACGATAGCAATGACTTTGTAAATACATCCGTCCGGATACCACACAAAAACGGTGTACTGACCGGGCGCCAGTCCTTCAAATAGATTCTGCTGCTGCCAACTCATACTGTCCAAGGAAAAGAGATAATCGCCATATAGCAATTTCCCGCCTTCTACAATCACGATTGCACCGGAGCTATCACCTGGGCAACTCGCAGTCACATCCGCAGCAATGGGCGGCGACTCGGGCTCGCCAACAGTGAATACATCTTTATTTTCGCAACCCAAGCGATCCCGAACTATTACCTTGTAATTGCCTGGGCGCAGGTTTTCAAATACATTTCTAAACTGAAAAGCACCATTATTCAAAGCAAAACTATAATTGCCATTGCCACCAGTGGCCGACAATTCAGCGCTTCCAGGTTGGCCCGGACAATTAGGATCCGTTACAGCAGCCTGTAAATTCAAGGGTTCTGGCTCAGTAATACGCACCGGATAAGGTACATAGCAATCGGGACCTTCCAAAACAAAAACCTTGTACTCGCCTGGGGGCAAGTTTTCAAAAGCAGGATTTGGTTGCACGGCAGCAGTCAGTGAATTCAAAGCATAGCCGGTGATCGCATTCAAGGAAGCAGGTTGTAATCTGATTTTACCATTTTTTTCGCCGTAGCAGCGCACATTGTCAATGGTGACCATCACAGGCGTATTTTGAGGATTGCGCCCGATTCGCACTGTATCTATTGCTCGGCAACCTTTGGCGCCGACATCTATCACCTGAATCCTATATACTTCATTGCCTTTCAAATTTTTAAAAGTGGGCTGAAGCTGTTCGGTATTGCTATTGTTAAACAAATAACGATAATTCCTCGCATCACCAGAACCGCCACTGGTGCGCATTGTGATAGCGCCATTTTCGGTACAAGTCTCATCCGTTACGATTTCTGCCTGCGTTTTTAAAGAATCAAATACTTGCACCAATACATCTCGGTTTGCTTCGCAACCATTCTTATCCCTGAATACCACACTAAAACGGCTGGTAGAATCAATGGGTACTTCAGGTTCACAAGTATTGCAATCCACGGCATTACCATAAACCGATTGGACAGATGTGATCTGAAAACTGCCGTTGCCACCTTCTACACGTTGAAGCAAGTTCACGACGCCTTTCACATCGCAGATAGCGGTATCAAGTACGCCCGCTAAAATAGGTGGCGGCCCGATTTTGAAGTCGAGTGTATCCGAGCAAAGCAGCCCGCGCACAATCACTTGATACGTACCAGTTGCTAAATTACTCGCTGTATTAGAGAGGATTGGGATTGGGAGGGGAACGCCGTTGCGTGTCCAAAAAAAACGAAGATCGGTAAGGGGCACAAGGCTATTGATAGTGATGCTACCATCCTGCGTATTAGGGCAAGTTGGTTCTTTGATTAAAGGAGCCAACCCAAAGCCGCAATTATTCTGGGTATTGTCGGTAGATTGAGCCCTTATTTGCAAATAAAAAAATACAAATAAACCAAGGGTTAGCCAAGTCTTCATGTTGAAAAGGAATGCTGGAATATTGGAAAATATGGGAAGTTTCCACATATCCAATATTCCATTGTTCCAAGATACAGGGTTGTTCATGGGATTACAATTACCTTACAATTGTATGCTCGTATAAAAGTAAGTCAAAAATTGGTTCAAATGAAAACTTTTTTTGCCAAAACGTAGAAGTCCGAAGGTTTTTTTGTAAATTGGTTATCTGTTATTAGGGAACATTTCACTTATCCACATAAAGGAATCATGAAACCATGAAAACACCTTCAGATGATTTGTTTCAATTGATTCAATCGCTGACCCGACAGGAGAAGCGTTATTTTAAGCTGTACGCCTCGCGCCACGCGATCGAGGGGCAGAATAAATATGTATTGCTCTTTGATGCGATTGAGCAGCAGGAAGAATACGACGAAGCATCTATTAAAGAAATATTTAAAGAAGAAACCTTTGTAAATCAATTACATGTCGTAAAAAATTATTTATATCAGAATATCCTCAATAGCCTAAGGCAATTTCACGAGAGCCAATCGGAAGATAAATTTCACACCGAAATGCGCCACGCCGCGCTGCTCTTTAACAAAGGTTTGTACCAACAAAGTGAGAAGGCGCTGAACAAAGCCAAAAAACTGGCAACCGAAAACGAGCATTTCTTGCAATTGCTGGAGGTATATCGCTGGGAACACCAGATCGCGCATAGTCGCAACGATTTTGTCATGCTGGAAACTTATGTAAAACAAGGCATTCGGGATGAACTGGAATTGATCGAAAAATACAGGAATTTCCTGGAGTTTCAGGCGCTCAACGACCGCGTATTTATTCCTTATTGGAAAAAAGGGGCTATCCGTAACGAATCGGAAAAAGCCGCTCTACGCCAATTATTCGACAAGCCTTTATTCCAAAGTGCCGACCATGCGCAATCTTTTAATGCGCGTTATTTCTATTTCAATGCCCGATTTTCCTATCATTTTTTCATTGGCGAATTGGCGGAAAGCTATCAGTATGTGCAGCAATTGGTTGCTTTATTTGAGAATCTCGATCGCCGCAAGATCAAAGGTAAATTAGTGCGCTATTTCAGCAGTGCGCTCATCAATCTGTATATTGTACAGCAACGGTTGGGCCGCTTCGAGGAAATCCCGGAAACCTTAGAAAAACTGCGCAATATGCCCGCCGACTCGCCCGACCAGAAGCGCCGACTTTTTGTGCGCAGCTTCAATCTGGAAGTGGATTTGTACCTTTCTACAGGTCAGTTCAATAAAGGCGTTCAGCAAATCAGTCCCTTAGAAAATCTGTTCAACGAGTACCGTGCTTCGGTGGATAAGCAGCAACGCTTGGGCGTTTTTTACAACCTTGCTTATTTGTACTTTGGGGCAGGGAATTATAATCACGCTTTGGATTGGATTAATTTATTATTACAAGACCCCGACCTCAAAACCCGTGAAGACATTCACTGTTTCGGGCGGATATTAAATCTCATCATTCATTACGAATTGGGCAACGATCAATTATTAGAATACGCGGTGCAATCTACCACGCGCTTCCTCTCGCGGCGACAGCGCCTGTTTCAAGTAGAAGCGATCATGCTCAAGCTCATGCGCCGCTACCCCAAATGGCTGACGATCAAGGATAAAACCAAAGGTTTCCAGGCATTGCTTGATGAAATGCAACTCTTAAAAAAAGACGAATTCGAGCGCCGCGCCTTTGAGTATTTTGATTTTATCGCCTGGCTGGAAAGTAAAGTGCAGCAGCGCGCATTTGGGCAAGTGGTAAACCAGGAAAGGGAAAAAGTGTAATGGGGACATCTATGCTGTTTGCGGCTGCATTGGATTTGTGGGGTAGGTTTGTCACAAATAAGTTTATATGCTTTGTTCTATAATTTTTTATTTTCTTTTTCAATTAAGAAGTTTCCATAATCCCTAATTTGAGTAATTAGAGGTATGACTTCCCTTCCTTTTTGTGTTAACGAATACTCTGTTTTCGGCGGCACAACGGGAAAAACTTCTCGATGCACATAGCCATCTGCCTCCAGTTCCCGCAATTGAGTGGTCAGCATTTTATCCGAAATATGCGGGATTTTCCGCAACTCGCCGTACCGCATAGTTTGGTCTTTCAAACGCCATAAAATGGGCATTTTCCAAACGCCGCCTATTTGCTCCATCACCAATTGGACAGGGTTGTAATAGACTTTTCCTTTATAAATAAAATCAGGCATATTGTAATTGATTGGTTTTCAAATACTAACTAAAAAGTATGTATCGCACTTTTGGGTTATACTATTGATAAAAGTAGGTATAATAATGAACTTTGAAGTATCGTTTCAACAAATTTTTCA
>JANRME010000168.1:0-34399 GCA_033761835.1 Saprospiraceae bacterium | reverse complement strand
TCCACTACTTTTTATGCCGTTTTTTACGACATTAGGACTATCGCAATGAGGACATTGGACTTTGATTTTTATTTGACACATTCTTCAAAGTTCGTCCTCATTGTCTTTTTTCACAATCGTCATACATCTTTTTGCACGACCGACGAAAGGGATGAAAGGATTCGCGAATTACAAGAAAAATTCTTGGGAATCGAAATTCCCAAAGGAATAGCAGAAATTTCTGCAACCATCTCTGAAAAAGAATTCAGCGCTTACGAAAGATATAAAGAACTCCGGTGTTCAGTATCACATGAATATTTAGAAAGCCTTTCTAAAATTGAAAGAGATGCGGAGCTAAATAAGTTTAGAGTGTTGAAAGAAAGGCTTCTTAGTGAGGCTAACATACGTAAACATGAATCATTGTCGTAAGATAGATTATGGAGATTACTATTGCAATTTTTGTTTAAAGTAGTTAAAAATCTAATGTTGAGTCCCTATTATGCATCCTAACAGGGACTCGGCAGCAATTTACACCTTCTCCACCCTCACCGCCACCACTTTATACTCCGGGCAATTCGCTTCGGTATCATGGGTATCGGAGGTGACGTTGTTCACCAGTAATTCCGGGAAGTGGAAGGTCGTACTGAGCACGCCGGGCTTCACCTCATCGGTGATATGGGCTTTGCTGAGCACTTCGCCGCGCGGCGATACAAGCTTCACCATTTGCCCTTGCTGAATGCCTTGTTCCTTGGCATCCACAGGATTGATGAGCAGCACATCTTCGGTGACGATTTTTACATTATTGGTGCGGCGGGTCATCGTGCCGCTGTTGTAATGTTCTAAGACGCGATTCGTCGTCAAAGTAAACGGATATTGCTCTTTGTATTCTTCCAATTCCGGCGTTTCGATAAAATCGCGGAAGACGAAGCGTCCCTTGCCGCGCTTGAAACTTTCCTGATGCAGGATTTTGGTATCCTTGCCATCGGGCGCCACGGGCCATTGCTTGCCTTGCTCGCCGAGTTCATCCCAGCGCACACCCGCGAAAAACGGTACGATCTGGGAAATTTCTTCGAGCATTCCTTTGGCGGTGTAAGGGCGCTGCGGATAGCCGAAGCGGTTCATTATTTCCGATAGAATTTGCCCGTCAGGCTTGGATTCGCCGATGGGTTCAACTACTTTTTGCACCCGTTGAATGCGGCGCTCGCCGTTGGTGAATGTGCCTTCTTTTTCCAGGAAAGATGCGCCAGGTAGAATGACATCGGCATATTTGGAGGTTTCGGTCATAAATAATTCCTGCACTACCAGAAAATCCAGGGCTTCCAGCGCTTTGATGACTTTCTGCGAATTCGGATCGGATTGCACGACATCCTCACCAACAATCCACATGACTTTGAGCTTGCCTTCGAGGGCAGAATCGTACATTTCAGGAATGGTGTAGCCGATTTTATTGGGCATTGGCATTCCATAAAAATCTTCATATTGCTTCACAACGCTGGGATTCGTCACATCCAGATAGCCCGCGCCCTGGTAAGGTTGCACGCCCATATCCGCCATGCCCTGCACGTTGTTTTGTCCACGCAAAGGATTCACGCCACAGCCGGGTTTGCCAATGTTTCCGGTGATCATCGCCAAATCTGCAATCAACATTACAGAATAAGTCCCTTGATAATGCTCGGTCACGCCCAAGCCGTGGAAGGACATTGCCGCATTGGCTTTTGCGTAAGCAATGGCGGCATCGCGCACTTGCTCGCGCGGCACGCCGGAAATGGCTTCGAGTTCGTCGATATTTAGTTTTAAAATATTCTCGCGGAATTCTTCGTAACCCTCGGTTCGGCTGAGAATGAAGGCATTATCTTCCAAACCTTCTTTCATGATATAATACATCATCATATTCAAAACTGCCACATTCGTTCCTGGGCGCAATTGCAAATGATGGTGCGCGTATTTGGCAATCTCCGTTCTGCGCGGGTCAAGCACGATGAGGGTTTTGCCTTTCATGGCGTGTTGCTTGAGCTTTGCGCCGGTAACAGGGTGTCCTTCGGTTGGATTCGCGCCGATGATCAAAATGCAATCGGTATATTTCAAATCGGCAATAGAATTGGTCGCCGCGCCGGTGCCGAAAGTTCGTTGCATTCCAATGGCAGTCGGCGAGTGACACACGCGGGCGCAGCCGTCAATATTATTCGTACCAATCACCGCGCGGATGAACTTTTGCATCAGATAATTTTCCTCATTGGTACATCGCGCAGAAGAAATGCCTGCAATCGAGTCGGGTCCATATTTTTCGCGGATACTCGACATCCGATCCACGATGTAATCATACGCTTCGTCCCAAGTAGCGGGTTCAAACTTGCCATTCCTTTTAATCAAAGGCGTTTTCAGTCGGTCAGGATGTTTGTAAAATGCAAAGGCGTAGCGCCCTTTCAGACAAGTATGCCCGGAATTGACTTCCGCATCGTACGGCGCTTGAATGCTCAAGACCTTGTCATTCGTGACTTTCACCGCCAGATTACAACCCACGCCGCAGTAGGTACACACGGTGCGCACTTCTTTTTGGGCAACAACGGATTTGGATTGGTAAATATCGGAAATCGCCGAAGTCGGGCAAGCCTGCGCGCAAGCGCCACACGACACGCAATCCGATTCAAAAAACGGTTCGTTCATGCCCTTGATAATCATGCTATCGAAGCCGCGGTTCGCCACGCTAAGCACCAATTGCCCCTGCACCTCGTCGCAGGCGCGCACGCAGCGGTAACACATAATGCACTTTGACATATCCGAGGTCATGTACGGATGGCTGAGGTCTTTCTCGCGGTTGAGGTGGTTTTTACCTTCGGGGTAACGCACTTTTCTGATGCCAACTTGCGCCGCCACGTCTTGCAATTCGCAATTGCCATTCACTTCGCAGGTCAGGCAGTCGAGCGGGTGGTCGGTGAGTACCAATTCCACAATATTTCTGCGCAATTTCAACACGCTTTCCGAATCGGGATAAATCATTAGTCCTTCTTCAATCGGCGTATGGCAGGAAGCCACGGTTTTCAAGCCGCCGTTGCCCTGGCGCGCAATTTCGACGCTGCAAACCCGACACGCTCCGAATGGCTCCAGGTTGGGCGCATCGCAGAGCGTAGGAACATAATTTTCACCCAAATGGCGCTTCAGGAAGGCAAGGATGGTCTCGCCAGGGCGCATTTCGTAAGTTTTGCCGTTGATGTAGGCGACTTTGGTCGTGACTTGGGTGTCTTTTTTAGGAATTGCGGCAATCATGATATTGAAAATTGATTATGGTCAATTGATTATTTTAACACCGGCAGTTTTAATTCTTTGAAATCATATTAATCTGGCAAACAAAATAGAACCTAGTATAAATATAAACAAAATAATATTCAGTATTCCGCCCATCCATTTAAATAACCTTGAAGGTTCTCTTTTTACAAAACTCAAAATAGTAAACAGCAAACCAACTATGCAAAAAATATTTGTTGCTGCCACAATGAACATTGGCGGTTGGGGAATTCCTTCACTTACTTTTATCGTTGAAGGAATTTGCCCAATCAAGTAAATGACTAAAAAGGTTGTGATAATTGAAACTCCAAATGACAATTTTGAAAAAGTTATTCGAGACATATTTTTGTTTTCTATCTCATCCAAAATTGGATTCATGTTTTTAACTTTTAAGTATTTGTAACAATCAGTACATCAGCATATTAGCACATTATTCAAAATAAGGATTTAATTCTTCTTTAAAATACGTCATCGCATTTCGAATGGGTAATGGAATGCCTCCGCCGAGCGCACAGAGCGAGCCTTTGGCAAGGGTTTCCACTAAATCATTAAATAATTCGGTATTAATTTTATAGGATTCATGTTGTGCTTTATGTAATAATTCTTGTCCGCGTACCGATCCGATCCTACAGGGGAAGCATTTTCCGCAACTCTCATGCGCCGTGAATTCAAATAAATGCTCCAGGTATTTTACCATCGGATAATCCGTTGGAATGCCAATGATCGAAGCGTGCCCCAACAGGAATCCATTCTCTGCAAAAGATTCAAAATCAACCGTTAAATCAGGAATTTTATGCATCGGAACGAGTCCACCCAGCGGTCCGCCGATATGCAAGGCTTTGATGGGTTTTCTGAAACCGCCACCCAGTGTTTCCACTACTTTTGCTAGCGGCGTGCCCATATCCACTTCGTACAAACCGGGTCGATTGAAAGAACTATCCAAGGATAATAATTTCGTACCCGTCGAGCGCTGTGTTCCTATTTTAGCGAAAGCCGCTCCACCATTTACTAAAATATAATATAAATTGGCTAAAGTTTCGACGTTATTTACTACAGTCGGCTTTCCAAATAAACCCTCCTGCGCCGGGTATGGCGGACGCACGCGCACTTCCGGTCGCTTGCCTTCGATGGATTGCAGCAGCGCTGTTTCCTCTCCGCAGATATAAGCACCTTGCGCTTTGATGAGTTTGAAATGAAAATTAAAATTACTATTTAAAATATGATGTCCATTTAGTCCATATTCTGTTAATCTTTCAATCGCATCTTGAATGATGGCAATGGATTCAGGATATTCGGCTCGAATGTAAATCACGCCACGCTCCGCGCCAGCGGCGTAGCCCGCGATCAACATTCCCAACAAAACGGCAAAAGGTTGCTTTTCCATCAAATAGCGATCAGAAAAAGCGCCGGGGTCGCCTTCGTCGGCATTGCAAACGATGAATTTGGGCTCGCCCGCAGCTTTGCGGCAAGCATCCAATTTAAACGCCATCGGAAAACCCGCGCCGCCTCTGCCGCGCAGCCCCGATTCTTTGATGGATTGCAACAGTGCATCCGCGCCATTAGTAAACATCTGATGCAGGGCTTCTTTGCAGGCATCCAGGTTTGGGAAAGTAGAAGTCAAAATTGGCGTCCCTAAAGCTTCAATATGATAATTATCTTTGCCATCTGTCAGGTTTCCATCAATAATATTAATAATATCAGAACTTTGTTTGGCAGAATAATTCTGTCCGTTGATATAAAAAGCAGCGTTTTCGTGACAACGCCCCAGGCAGCATATCTCGCCGATTTCTTCTTCCTTAAAATGATTGCGCAATTCACTCTTAACCGCCTCTTGCGTACCTGCTAGCAAACACGCGCTACCGTTGCACACATAGACTTTTTTACCCTGGTTGTCAGGTTTCGTAAAATCGTAGAAAGTAGCCGTGCCGTACACATTCGCGTTGCCGATGAGGAATTCTTCGGCTATTTTTTTCAAGGCTTCTTCATCGGGCGTACCAGATTCCTCCGCCAAATTAGCGATCCGCTCAAAGAGATTATTGGTCAAGCCCTTGCCTTTCCTTCCAGCTAATGCGGTAAGATTTTTGGACATTTTGCTTTGGTTTTAAATTTGGTAGAGAGATGTTAGTAGAGGGTATAGGGACGATGATATAGAGATTGGCTCCTGATCCTTTTGCGCTATACTTTCTACCTTCATCCAAATAAAATATAATTTGGTGATTGGGTGAAATTTGTCCACTAATTTACGAAAAATTCAGGAATAAAAAATATTATCGCTGTTTTTAAAAGGGAACTTATTGTATTAGAATACAATAAAATAGAAGTTTTATGCTTGGATTCCAAACCGATTACAACTTGCTTAATAAGGAATTGGCTTGCTCATATAGCGAAGAAGCACGCGTGATACGCTGCAAAATTCTCCGGCAAGACTCCTCATCCTTGGCTTTCAAATAACTCAAGGCCAGATACCAATCGGCATAATCTTTTATCGAAGCATCTGCATCGTCAAAGCTTTGAAAAATCTGTTGAGCTTCTGCTAACTGATTCAACTCCATTTTACAAATACCTAAGTAAAGCCGCGCCAACTGGTCGTTGGGATTTTCTGTAAGGTATTGCATTAGTTGAGCTTCCGCCGTTTTATAATCGCCTGAGTTAAAAGCCCTTTCTGTTTGTGACCAATCTGTTATAGTAGTAGTCGATTTCTCTGCCAATGCCAGGGGCGCGTGAGTGGCATACTGATCGTACAAGCTTGGCGAAAACAGGAATTGCCAAACTATCAAGGTGACAATCACTGCCGCCGCTGACGCTGCAATCATCCAACGCAATCTCCGGCGAGGCATTTGTACAATTTTAGCTGACTCCTCTACAGTTTTAAAATAGTCCCCACCGATATTTTTTAGTTGATTTTGCAAAGCATCGCGACGGTCTTTACCTCGCAAAAAGGTATTCATATCGCGTTGCAATGCCAATTCTTCTGCCAATTGGGGATTGGTTGCTACTTCCGCATCAAATGCTTGTCTTTCTGAGGCATCCATCTCACCGCTCAGATAGCGGTCTATTCGTTCCAGGTTATCCATTTGATTCTACTTTAAAATGTTCATAAAAAAGCTGCCGCCAGCGCGCCGTACAGCGGTGTTTGCTCTGGTACACGGCATTGGCATTCGCCAGACCGAGATCCAAAGCAATTTGCTCAACAGACACCTCACCGACCGTGAGCAAGGATAGCAAACGTTGGCATTGCTCACTTAATAACTTGAAAACCTGCGAGAGACATTCCTGTCGTTCTTGTTGCAACAAGACTTCTTCCGCAGTATCCCACTCTGGGCTTTCCTCTGTATATCGCTCACCTTCTACATTTCTTACGTCCGCTTCACGTTTTTTTTGCGCTAAACGATCAAACCACTTTCGCCGACAGATCGTCATCAATAATCCTCCAAAAGAACCCGCCAATTGAAAGTCTGTACCACAATATCGATCATAAATTGCGATCAGCGCATCTTGAAACAAGTCTTCCGCATCCTCTGCGTCGCCATTATTTTGCAACACCCAGGTTAGAATATTCCTGGAAAATTTTTCATAAATCTCCCGAATGAGGTGCTGTTCCCCTTTATGTAATGCTTCAATATATCGTTGATCAGCGTGCTGGTCCATAAGTAATTTTAATGTGTAAAAAAAATGAAAATTAACACTTTATAAAATTTTCAAATAAAAATAAGCATTGAAATAGCACTTGTTTTCTGCTTATCGTCAAAAATAATTTTTTCTTAACATTTTTTTAACAAAAAGAGAGCGTAAGATTTTGCCAAGCACCCAGATGTATGAATGTAAATCGATCAAAACATTTTTTCATCAACCTTTAAAAAACAAAAATCATGAAACGTAATCTTTTAATCGTAGCATTCACCTTTTTGACAATCGTTCTTTTCACCAATTGCGAAAAGGAATCTTCCTGCGAACTCATCGGCAACTGCTCGGATACAGAAGTCAAATTAATTGATCCGGCAAACCCATTAAATCCTTTTGATAAAATCGGTGCAGATCACAATATAGGTTTAGTTTTTCTGAGAAATAAGCACCAGGCAGAAATTGATTCCGCGTACCGAATTTCTTCTGCAAGAGCAGAGCAGGTTGTTTTCAATCGCAGCTCAGAATTCGCCGGCAGCGAGCCACGCCTTCAAATGGCGCTACGCGAAAAATTACAATTAAATCAAGATCAACGCTTGCGTGACTTCGATTTTTCGGATTATAATAAGCTATTTAAAGTCCTGAAGCTCGATGACGAGACGCGTAAAGCACTGAGTAACAGCATTCAAGAAGTAAGAAAGATTGAGCCTGACTCCATCGAAGCTACCAATGCTATTATCAACGCCATTAAAGAACAAGAAAACATCCTATTAGCTAATAAAAATTTGCCGAACCGTGATTTCGCTTTAACAATGCTAGCCGTGTGGCGCTATAGCAATCATTATTGGTCGGAGCAAGGTGGTGATCCACAGGCACTTAAAGCACCCTGGTGGCAAATTGGCTTGGCTGATGCAGCCTGCGGCGCTGTTGGGTTCTTGCTGGGTGGCCCTGCTGCCGGAGTAGGCTTGGGTGTTGGTGCATCAGAATTGGTGGCTAAGTATGGCTAATCAAGAGCGAATTATCCCATGAACCGTTTGACGCAGGCTGCGACTCTCCGGGGTTGCAGCCTCCCCAAAAAACTAAATATTATTATATAAAGTTAAAAAGACTAAACCCCTGAAAAACAACAATATAATCATTAATTATTATACTGTAATAAGATTACTCATCAAAAAATTAATTCCCATGAAAAAGTTTCAAATCTTCAGTTTAGTGCTCATGTTAATCTTTGTAAGCATTAGTTTTCAATCTTGCGAAAAAGATACCTCTGAGACGTCTCTTACTGACAAAAACCGCTGGATCGTGATTGGCTTAGGCAGACAGTTCAATTCTTGCCGTCCTGGCGGTTTGTTATGTATTCGCACCGATGATTTACTGGAAAAAGAAGCATTTTCCTTGCCGCTTGAGCTGGATCATGCTCTTACGAAGCCTACTATTCTGGAAGATGGCACTGTGCAAATGCAAATGAAGGTAGATATCGAACAACTAAGCCCTGAACTCCGTGCGCAACTACTTGAAAAGAAAGCATTAACGGTAGAAGAAACTTTTCAACTGCCGGAACATATTATGAAACAAGCTTATGCAAATGCCGGATTGAAATATGATGGCCAGCGAGCCGAAGTTGCAAAAGGGGTTTATAGAATTACTTCTCCAGACGGAAACGGTACTGGGCCTCAATTGCTCACCATTACCATCACGATAAAAATTGGTAAAGTTACAATTACCATCAGTTGGTAAAGGTTGATGCTTATAATCCCTGAACTTGCCCCTGGCCTTATGCCGGGGGCTTTATAATTTTATAGCCCAAAATTTGTAACTTCGACTTTTGCATCATAAAATTTATATAAGGTATAAGCGCTTGTTCTAAAATAACTATAACTTTTATTTGGAATAAGCTACTGGTTTTTAATGCTTTGCAAAATGGTCAATGGTTAATGATCAATTGCTTAAATACTTTATTATATAATTAAAATAATTTACTGCCATGCGTACCCTATTCATATTATTCCTTAGCTTAATAACTTCCTTTCTTTTAGCGCAGACAACCGTCGAACGGGAAGCGGATTTTACGGTACGCTATGATACGCCTTATATAATATTCACGCCGATTTTACCGCCGCTTGTCCAAATTGCCGGAGCGCCCGCCACCTATTATGAATACTATTGGGAATTTGGCGATGGCACTTTTAGCCTTGCGGAAAATCCTTCTCATGTTTATAAAGATACGATCGAACATGAAGTTTATTTACTTGCAACAGGTAAATATGATAATGGTAAAGCGCCCAAGTCCCGTAAAAAGAAAGTAGATGGAAGTAAAGAACCGCCCAAAACTATAATGGCCAGTGCGCAGCCTGTGCCGGCTGTATTAGAGGAGGCCAGCGCCACTATTGGGCTTCGCGCTATACGCAATCCAAGAGCGGAGGAAGAATTGGTATGCATCCTGGCATATAAAAATCAAACGCCAATTACACAATCCGGCAAATTATATTTATTTTATAATCAAAAATCATATAAAAACGAGCATTTTACTTTCCAGGAAGCCCGCAAACATTATGGGGAAAGAGAAGAACAAGATATAATAACTTATATAAATAATAAACCTGATATTAATATTAATGGTTGGACGAGCCTTAATAATATTAGCAATTGGTATGATATAAGCCTGCCCGACCAAGATCCAAATGCAGCATTGAATAATTTAAAGACTATTTATAAAAATAGTAAAAGCTGGAGTTTCAATGGTTTACAAGTAGGCGAAGAACGCAATTTATTTATATCGCTTCACGCAACCAATGAAATGTTGGCCGATACCAATGCTATTATTAGAATGACTGGATTATTTATCTCTGATGATCAGCGTATTGTAGAAGAATATACACTCGAAATGGAGATTGTTGCTTCGCATGATCCTAATTATATTGCGGTTTCTCAGCGACGGATGAACTTTCGGCGTATTCGTAATAAAGATTTAGAATATAAAGTTCATTTTCAAAATAATGGCGAAGGCCCCGCCAGCACCGTACAAATTACTTGCGATGTGCCAAATGGTCTGAATATGATAGAATTAGAGGTGATTGATTTGTACCCTACATGTTTATTATGCCCCGATCAGCCTGTTACTTGGAGTTGTTTGGATACTTCATTCCAAGAAGATCAAATTATCTTTACATTTAAAAATATTTATTTACCCGGCACGCGTCAGGAGGGGGTTAATGATAGAGATTCTACTAAAGGATTTGTAAAATATCGTTTAATTCCTCATAAAAAAATTCGCAAATTAAGTCTTGACACCCGCGCCAGTATTGTGTTTGACAAGAACCCGCCTATTATAACGAATCGAACCGCTACGCATTTTAAACCAGGCATTTCTCCGGGCATTATGACAGGATTAAATATTTTTCCTGATAATCCCAAACAAAATTATTATAATATTGGTGTAAGTCTTGCACCTTTTAAACCCTATAAACGCTTTTTTCAGATAGAATTATGGACAGGATTTCCGTCAGCTTCTATTACACAAGAAAATACATTTCAAGATTCGACCAGTATATGGGAAAGGATACAAGGCACTATCATTGTTGTGGATTCTGTTTACACAACGATGCAACAAACAACTCAAAATCCATTATATTTTAATGTCATTCCATTACAAATTCGTAAAAACTTTATAGATTGGTTAAGTTCCGGTGTCGGAATTATGCTAAATATTGAATTACAACGTAATGAAATTACAGAGCAAGTTCTTTTGGAACGTAAAGTTTATCGTTCTCCCGAACCAACTATTGATATTCCGCGTGAGCAAATGCAGCCCCTCACGGATTTATTTACACGCCAGACAAGCACTTCCAGCAATAATGTTAAAGATTGGCTTTTTCACGCTGCGTTTTTCGCTGATTTCCAATTAGGTATGGTGCGCCAAGGTCCGGCTTTGGGTTTACGCGGAGTGCTTCCTTTGGAAAAAGAAAGGAATTGGTATGTTTCGCTTTTTGCCTCCTGGAAATTATAATCTCAAAATCATCTGATGACTTAGAGTCACCAGATGATTTTAATATTATTAGAAAATATAAATAAACTAAGCGATCTTAGTGTTTCAATACGCTGAACGCTTATGATTATAAAACGATCATTATATAATATTTTATTGCTTTTTATTATAAGTTTTCTGCTTTTAGCCAGTCAGGATTCGTTATCTGTCTGGGATGAAAAAGTTGCTATATTTGAAAATACTTATAATGGTGATAGCCTCGCTTATTATTATCAACAAAAAGCAAATTATTATAAACAAACCGACAGTCTTGATGAATGGGCTTATACTTATTGGGATTGGCAAGCTGTAGAGTTTGAAGATTCCCGCAAATCTTTACAAATTTTAAATCATGTAATAGAAAATGCCTGGCGCGCTTCAAAAACTGAAGCTGAAGCAGAGGCAATCCTTTGGATTCAAGTGAATCGGGGTTATCATCTCTTTCAATTGGGTAAGATTTCTGACGCGGTGAAAGCATATGAAACGGCTTTAATATTATATCAAAAATATCATTTCCCTGACTTTGAAGCATTAGATTATTTATATCTTCCTTTAGGTGCCCATTATACGCGTTTAGGCGATAATGAAAAGGCCAGAGCTCTCTATCTTAATGCTATTGAAACGCATCCTGACGGTGTGAGTGCAAGCGCTTTAGCAGGGGTGTATAATAATTTAGGGCTCACTTATTGGAATGAAAATGACCAGATCAATGCAATAAATGCTTATAAAAAAGGCTTGAATTGTAAAGATTTATTGCCAATAAAATCAGGTTTATTAGAATTATCTTTAGCACAAAGTTATCTGGAAGTAAATAATTTCAAAGAAGCATCTTATTATATCGAAAAAGCGATTGCTATATTAAATATAATTAAAAAACATTCACCTGATGAAGAAGGCATATATGATTACCTTTCCGGTGCTTATTTAGTGAAGGCTCGCTTACTACAGTCGGAAGGCGCTATCGCGTCAGCACTTTCCATGCTACAACAAGCCTTGGAATATGGCAGAATAGGTCGGGGAACCTTCCAACATCGGGATATTGCCAAAATCAGAATAGAATTAGGTAGGTGTTATTTACAAATGAATAATGCGGTAAAAGCAATTACAGCTTTTAATAATGCTTTGAGTAGTTTAATTCCTGATTTTCCTGTTAATGAAATAAATGCATTACCTGAAGTTGAGCAACTTTACGAAGAGAATTCGATTTATGAGGCCCTTGAAGGCAAAGCCGATGCGCTGATTTTATTATATCAAATAAATAAAAAGCAAAAAACATTAGAATTGGCATTAGAATGCCATCAACTGGCAGGGCAAACAGAATTATTATTGCGCCGTTTATTACAATATGAATCCTCCAAAATTACATTATTATCACAAAGCCGTCGGAGAGTTGAAAAAGCTATTGATATAGCCCGTCAACTTTATATCTTAAGTAAAGATACAACTTATTTATATAATGCCTGGGTGAATGCGGAACAGGTTAAATCATCTGTATTATTAGAGGCCGTTCAACGAAATTATTTCCAGGAATTATTAATATCTAATGATTCTTTATTAATAAAATCGCGCAATATTCGGCAGCAAGTGGCTTATTTTGAAAGATTATTACTCCTGGAATCCAATGCGCCGCAATATGCCGAATGGATACAGCAAAAGGATGAATTATTACAAGAATTACAAAAAACCGAAGAAACATTACAACAAAAACATCCTGCCTGGGCAGCGCTGCAACAGCAAACTGAGCGCTTCTCAACCGCTTCTATTCAAGAATTGAAGCAGACCATGCCTCAACATACTATTATAGAATATTTTATAGGAGAAAAACATATTGAAATTTTTGGACAATCACCAACGGGAAAAGCGACCTGGCAAAGAGTGGAACAGCCTGATACATTAGCAAATCAAACGCAAACCTTACTTTCTTATTTACAATCTCGTGCAGCCATGCAAGCGCCTGATGCCTATCGTGCTTTGGCATATAAAGTTTATCAATCTATATTAGAATCTCCTTTATCAGAATTAGATAATACAAATCAAAATTTATTAATTATCCCCGATGCCTGGTTAGCTTTTTTACCTTTTGAAGCTCTGTATTATCAAGCTGCACCCCAAGAAGGCTGGGAACGTGCGCCTTTTTTATTACATCAATATGATATTCATTATGCGTTTTCTTTAGCCGTATTAAAAAGTCAAAAGCAGTTATCTGGGCAAGCCAAGCATAATCTTTTACAAATAGCTCCCCGTTTTACCCAAAAAGAACGCGGATTACCGCCATTATTACTCAGTCAAGAAGAAACACCTGTAAATTCTACTTGTAATAGTCGTCAATTCGCAGATCATAAAGCTAGTTTTGAACAATGGAAACGCATTGCAGGCGATTATCGCGTCTTGCACCTTTCTACCCACGCCGGAGTTGACACGAATGGATTGCTTCCAAGCGTGGAATTCTATGATCGAACTGTCTATCTACCAGATATTTATGCACTTTCATTGCAATCGGATTTGGTAGTGCTCAGCGCTTGCCAAACGGGGCTTGGACAATTCCGAAAAGGAGAAGGCGTAATGAGTTTATCCCGCGCTTTTACATACGCTGGCGCAAAAGGTTTAGTGTCAAGTCTTTGGACGATCAATGAAGCCGCCACTGCCGATTTGTTTTCAAGGATGTATGAAGAATTGAAAGCAGGTCGTAGCAAACCAACCGCTTTGCATCAAGCTAAAATTGCGTATCTGGATGATACAAATGTACCCGCTTTTCAAAAATCGCCTTATTATTGGTCTGGAATCGTTTATCTAGGAGAAGAAAGCGCCATTCAATGGAATGATTGTAATAATGATCGATTGCCAATTATTTTATCTTTATTAACGGGAGGTTTTCTTGTTCTATTTTTTATTTTATATTTGTTCAAATTGCGTTTTAAACAATAAAACCCAACACCTATGCTCGACCAACGCATCATCGATCTTTTCGACCAATTCACCCACGGCGTTATCAGTCGCCAGGAATTCATGCGCCGACTCACGATTTTCGCGGGTAGCACTTTGGCTGCTACTTCCGTACTTTCCAAATTGCAACTGGATTATTCCAATGCTGATACAACGGCTGACCTTGCAGATGAAATTCTGACAAGTTATGTGGAATATGATAGCAACGGCAAGAAAATCAGAGGCTACCTTGCAACGCCCAAAAAGAAGAAAAAACGAGCAGGCGTAGTGGTCATCCACGAAAACAGAGGCTTGAATCCGCATATCGAAGATGTGACCCGACGCGTCGCATTGGCGGGCTTCACTGCGCTGGCGCCCGATGGATTGTCTCCGTTAGGCAATACACCTGCCGACCCTGATGCCGCACGTGATCTTATTGGAAAACTCGAAGCACCGGTTGCACTTCAATTATTTAAAGATGGCTTGAAATATTTGCGCGAATTGCCCAAAGCTACTGGTAAGACTGGTTGCGTAGGTTTCTGCTGGGGCGGTGCAATGGCAAATAATCTGGCAGTGAATGACCCAGAACTAAATGCAGCAGTGACGTTCTATGGCCGCCAGGCGGCAGCAGCAGACGTACCCAAGATCAAGGCTTCGCTGATGTTGCATTACGGGGGATTGGATGAGCGCGTGAATGCTGGCATCCCCGCGTATGAAGATGCTTTAAAGCAACACAATAAAGAATATCAAGTTTTTATTTACGAAGGTGCGAATCACGCTTTTCATAATGATACCGCAGGCCCGCGATACGACGAAAAAGCAGCGAAATTAGCTTGGCAGCGCACGATTGCTTTTTTTGAAGAAAAGTTAAAGTGATTAAAAAGTATATAAATAGTTATTCGTCAAAAGAAAAGAGTCGTTTGCAGTATTGCAGATGGTTCTTTTTGTTTTAAATACCACAATTTTTATTTCATAATACCCTCTTTAGAAATTACATTCCTCAATTTTTGTATTAAAAATGGTTTTTATTGTTTTAAAAATGCCGATTTTAACGTGCTATGCACCGCTTTTTGTTTTAAAAACGGCGATTTTCGTTTTAAGATTGGCGTTTCTCATGTTAAATTGATAGATTTTGAGTTAAAAACGACGTTTTTTGTTTTAAAATACCTTATTCTATCGTTGTAGGAGGCATATTCTGTTTTAAAAATGGCATTATTTGTTTTATTTTATCTTTCAGAAGCCTTAAAACCCAATGGGGGGGCGTAGCGTTTTTCATCTACTATATTCATACAAACAGATTCCTTATGAATCCACCCTACACCATCCCTGCGCAAACGCGCATCGGACACGTACACCTGAAAGTTTCCGATCTGGAACGTTCGCTGGAGTTTTATTCTGGCTTGCTGGGTTTTGAATTGACCATGCGGTATGGTGCACAGGCGGCATTTATATCTGCGGGAGGCTACCACCATCATATCGGCTTGAATACTTGGCATAGCAAAGGCGCGCCACCTGCTCCGGTGCGCAGCGCGGGCTTGTATCATACCGCTATTTTGTATCCAACTCGTCGGGATCTGGCCTTGGTTTACAAACGTTTATTGGATGCAGGCTATCCGCTCACGGGCGCTGCCGATCATGGCGTATCAGAAGCCTTGTATTTGGATGATCCCGACCGCAATGGCGTTGAACTTTACTGGGATCGCCCAAAAGAGTTATGGATACCCAAGCCCGATGGCTCGCTCGATATGTACACCATAGCACTGGATTTGGAAGGTTTGCTAAAGGAGTTGGATTAGAAAAGGATTCTTTTTATTTGGAACACGGATTGATACGGATGGGAGGGATTCGCACACGTATTTTACAAAATCCGCGTTCCAATGCTCATTTTTAGTCTGTATCTACTGATGGTACGCTTGGTTATGCGCCAAGGCAGTACCACAAGTCGCACAGTTCCCTGCTGCACCACTTCCACCAGCACAGCCATTGCTACAAATGTAGTGATATACTCCAGCCGCATTTTGAGCGGGTGGCGCTGCATTTTGGAAAGGCTGCGCCTGGGGCTGTTGCGGTTGCGTATTTTGCTGTAATGCTTGATTGTGAAAAGCATCGTTGTGCTGATAGGCTGTACCACATACCGGGCAATTGCCGCCCTGCGGCCCACCGCTACCCTGACAGTTATTCGGGCAAATGTAATGCTGTACAGCAAGCGTAGGTGTTGGCGTAGTGGAATTAAGCGCCGGCGGAGTGACTTCTGGCGAAGCATTCGTCACCGGTGGCTTTTCATTTTTGCAAGCAAATAATAACAAGGTAAATAGAGCAATCATCAAAGTGAAAGTAGATTTCATAAGTTGTTTTTAAATGTAAAAGTATAAAAATAAGTGCAATACTTGCAGATTAAACGTAAGTACTTTGAATGCCTCCAGCCTCCAGCTATGTACGATCGTCGTTGAATCCTTTCTTTTGGTAGAAGAATTCTTGGTTCATGCAAACCAACTGCCCCTGTCTATATGTCTTCTTTTTTGCTAATGCACGCATTTTTATGATTAATAAAAAATCAAAACCAATATGAAAACAATGTTCAAAAGCAGACTGCTCTTGAGTGTAGTCCTACTTTTTATTGCTACTCTGGCTACCGCACAAGTTGAGTTCCCTGAGAATGCCACCACCCATATTGTAAAAGGCCGCAACGGCTGGATGATGAATCAAACCTTATCTTTTGGGCCTTACGAATCGGGCAAAGTGAAGCGCAGTTGGACTTCCGCGCCCTCGTTTGAGTTTGTCGTTCGACTGGCCAAGGCAAAGGAAAAATTCCGTTTTGAATTGGCAGACGATCAGGGCAATAGCTCTGAAGTATTTATGAGCGGCGAATTGAAGCGTAAAGAATTGCCCATTTTCGATGGTAGTATGAGTCTGATGCTTCCAGATGAAGATATTTTCGCAGGCGTTATTTTTGTGAATCAGGTACAAGAGCCTTGGGAATTTTATTTGGAAAATCCTAACAAACAGACCGTTATGGAAAAAGTAAATGGTCAAATTTCCAATGGACAGGAAACGATTCAGATCGAAGAATCTCGCTACATCTCAGGTGGCAAGAAGCCATATATCGGCGGTCAGGCTCTGGCCTTCAAGTTTGTGCAGGATGGTAAAGTGTTGGGCGTTGTGGAAGTCATCAACAAAGGCAAGGTAATCCTGGATGAATCATTGAGCACAGAACAAAAATTTGTGCTGGCGAACGCCGCTTCGGCTATTTTGCTTCAGCAAAACCTTATGGATACTGTAGAGAATAATTGATAGATGGAACCAGCGGATGATGGAAAGGGCTATTCGTTGGGTGGCGAATAGCCTGTTTCGTTTTATCAATTTTTCCTATTTTGGGCATTATTTCACTCGATATTAAACTATAGCTATGAAAACGTTTATTACTATTTTTCTTACAATTATTACTTTTTATGTAATAAATGCTCAAAATTATATTGGCGATAAGGCTGGTATTCAGCAGATTCTGAAAAATTCGGAGCAATTTTCTAAATACATCATGGCTTCGGATTATGATAAAATCGCGGATGCTTATACCGTTGATGGCAAAATTTTCCCCAACAATTTAGAAATCCTGGAAGGACGCGAAGCCATTCGCAAATATTGGGTGCTACCCGAAGGCGTTTCTACCACTTACCACAAATCTACCGCCCATGAAATCAGGATTTTAGGTGATTTTGCACACGATCATGGCGTGTATGAAGGCAAGACCAAACGTGCCGATGGTACCGAATCAACTTGGCGCGGCAAGTACGTCATTGTTTGGCAAAAGGTAAACGGCGATTGGAAAATGTATTTGGATATTTGGAATCGGATTCCATAATCAATCGAATTTTTGGATAGGAAACTTTTAAGATTTTCAAAGCGTTACTTTATTTTAGGAGGTGCAAGACTAAAATCCTTGTAATATCAAGAAATTACTTATACCTTTGCACCTCGGATTGGCTACCGGTCAGCTGTATGGCTTCAATTATACTTCAGTTTACTGCTTGCCTTCTATATTTTTTAATTAAATCAATTTCGTACAAGCATCGAAACGAAAGGTCGTTTTGATGACGAACAATTAAATGAAAAAAGTAACCTTTGACAACCTGGCCTTGAGTCAGGACATGCAAAGCGCCGTAAAGGATATGGGCTTCGTTGAAGCTTCTCCGATACAAGCCGAAACAATTCCATTGATTCTCAATGGGAAAGATGTAGTAGGTCAGGCGCAAACCGGAACGGGTAAGACCGCCGCATTCGGCATTCCCTTGCTCGAATTGCTCAATGAAAAAGAAAAGTCGGTTTCCTCATTGGTGCTATGCCCTACACGGGAACTGGCGCTACAAGTCTCACAAGAGTTTAAAAAACTTGCCAAGTACAAACGAAATCTGCACATTCTTGCTGTTTATGGTGGTGAGCCGATTCAAACACAAATTCGTGCATTGAAGCGTGGCGCGCAAATCATTGTGGCTACGCCAGGACGCTTGATGGATCACATGGAACGCCGCACGATTTCGCTGGAAAAAGTAAAAATGGTGGTATTGGATGAAGCGGATGAAATGCTAAACATGGGTTTCCGTGAAGATATTGAAACGATCTTGAAAACGGTGCCAGACGAGCGCCAGACGGTCTTGTTTTCTGCTACGATGCCCAAGCCGATTCTGGATATTACGAAAAATTATCAGCGCGATCCTGCATTTGTAAAAGTAACGACCGAAAAGCTGACGGCTACTGCCATTGAGCAGATTTATCTTGATATTAAACGCGAAGCCAAACTTCCCACCATCGCCGCATTGATGCAATTACATCAAATAAAAATGTCGATTGTTTTTTGTAATACGAAAGCCCGCGTAGATGAGATTACAGAAGAACTTCGCAATCAAGGCTTTAAAGCCGATGCCATTCACGGCGATTTAAATCAACGTAAACGCAATACCGTATTGGAGAGCTTCCGCAATGGCAGCACATCCATGCTGGTCGCAACCGATGTGGCCGCACGCGGCATTGATGTGAGTAATGTGGATGCCGTATTCAATTATGATTTGCCAATGGATCCTGAATATTATGTGCATCGTATCGGGCGCACCGGTCGGGCCGGCAAATCGGGTAAAGCTTTTAGTTTTACCTGTAGCAAAAGCGATCGTTATCGTTTGCAGGATATTGAAAAATATGCAAAAATCAGGATTCAACGTGCCGAAGTACCGAGTACCAAAGAGCTTCTGGAAACAAGCGCTGAAAAATTGTTTGAACAGCTCAAGGCTATTCTTACCGAAGGTCGAGTGCGCAATTATGAAGCTTTGGTAAATGATTTCTGTGCCGATGGCTATACCACTTATGATATGGCGGTAGCTTTACTGAAAGTGGCTTTACCAGAAATCAATATTCCGAAGCCGACCAAAGAAAAAGCAGGGAATGACAACAAACCTGAATTTCGCAAGAAAGATCAGGGCTTCAAAGGCAAGCGTGACGGTAAGAAAGGGCGCAAACCCAAAGCATTTCAAGCAGAATATTACTAAAGGATGATGGGATAATGGGGAAATGGGATAATAGGAGCATAACGCCCTTATTAACTTATCTCCCTGTTATCCTACTCCCCTACCTCCCCATCACATAAACAAGGATTTGTTCGATTCAAAAAATGGATTAATTTTATGGTCGTTATAACTTTGAAAAAGGTATTATAATTATCATAAAAATTTCATCCGATGCGAACAATATTATCATTCCTTTTACTTTTTATTATATTTCAATTTTCTACTGCCCAGGAAACGCCGAAAGACTACCTATCTGGCGATTTTCATAAAGAACGCCGCGAATCATTGCGAAAACTCATGCCCAAGAATACAATGGCGGTGTTTTTTGCAAATCCAGTGCGCAACCGCTCCAACGATGTGGATTTTCAATATCATCAAGACCCTGATTTTTATTACCTCACAGGCTATAATGAACCCCATTCGGTACTCCTGATTTTCTCCGATTGGCAAGAATCTGCTACGGGTGAAAAATATAATGAGATCATTTTTACACAATCGCGCAATCCGCAAGCGGAAATGTGGACCGGGCGTCGCCTTGGCGCGGAAGGTGTAGAAACCAAACTTGGCTTCAAGACGGCCGTAGATCACGAGCAATTCAAGGAATATGGACTGGAATTCAAGAAATTTGCGAAAGTACTATTTTTTGATTTTCAAAATGATGTGCGAGATGAAGGCGGTGAAGCAGATTTGTATGATTTGCAACAGCAATTTAAGCAGAAAGCCAATATTCCGAATGGTTTTAATGGCATGGCGCATCGGATGCACCAGATCATCAAAGATGAAAAAATGAAGCTTACCCAAAAGAAAGAGGCGCTGTATCGCATGACCCGCTACAACCCGATGGCACTAAATGACCCGATTGTCAAGGATTTTATGGAGGTAAAAGACAACGAACAGGCGATGAAAATCATAGCTAAAGTCCCCAACAGCAATCTTGATGTGGAGCTACTCAATGGCTACATGAATGAGCTCCGCGAAATCAAATCGGCTGAAGAACTCAAACTTTTGCGCAAAGCAGTAGAGGTAAGCTGTGTTGGGCAAATGGAAGTGATGAAAGCAATGCATCCCGGGATGTCAGAATCGGAAATTCAGGGTATCCACGAATTTGTTTTCAAAAAATACGGTTCTGAGTATGAAGGTTATCCTTCGATCGTAGGTGGGGGGCAGAATGGTTGCATCCTGCATTATGTAGAAAATAACAAACCCAAAGTGGGTAATGAATTGGTACTCATGGATTTGGGGGCTGAATATCACGGCTACACCGCCGATGTCACTCGTACGATTCCTGCCAATGGCAAGTTTTCAGAAGAACAAAAAGCGATTTATAATATCGTCCTTGAAGCGCAGAACGCAGGTTTTGAAGCTTGTAAAGTAGGGAATGATTTCGGTGCGCCCGATCGTGCTGCGCGGGCAGTCGTGAATCGCCGCCTGGCGGAGCTTGGACTCATCAAATCAGGAGAGCAGCATTCTTATTTTCCGCATGGCACTTCGCATTACCTTGGCTTGGATGTACACGACCGCGGTACAGGTGGCAAGTTCAAGCCAGGTACGGTCATCACGGTTGAGCCCGGCATTTATATCCCTGAAGGTAGCCCTTGCGATCAAAAATGGTGGGGTATTGCTGTGCGCATCGAAGATGATATTCTCATTACCGCCGATGGCTGGGAAAATCTCTCTGCTCGTGCGCCGCGGACGGTAGAAGAAATTGAACGCGTAATGGCAATGCCCAGTGCTTTGGATGATTTTGTACTGCCGGATTTGGATGGGAAGAAGAATTGAAATATTCTCACACAACATCGAGCCTTATTCGAGAGGCGTCAGTGAAAATATTAAAAAATAAAAAAATTAGCGCTTCATTATGCCCATTCTTTTTTTTCCCACGCCCGATGATTTCCGCCGATGGCTGGAAGCACATCACCATCAAGAACAGGAGCTATGGGTGGGGTTTTATAAAAAAGGTTCCGGTAAGCCCAGTGTTAGTTGGCCGGAGTCGGTGGATCAAGCGCTGTGTTTTGGATGGATTGATGGGATTCGCAAGCGTATAGATGATACGAGTTATAAAATTCGCTTTACGCCACGGAAGCGAAGCAGCCATTGGAGCGCGGTGAATATCGAACGGGTGAAAGAATTGACCGAACAAGGATTGATGCACTCTGCTGGGTTGAAAGCTTTTCAAAATCGGGATGAAAAAAAAGCGAAAGGCGCTGCTTATGAGCAGGAAAATATAGCATTTCCGGTTGAGTATGAAACAATTTTTAAAGCCAACAAAAAAGCCTGGAATTACTTTCAATCGCAAGCGCCTTGGTATCAGCGCACCGCCACTTGGTGGGTGATCAGTGCCAAAAAAGAGGAAACACGCCAGAAGCGACTCGCCACCTTGATGGAAGACTCCGAACAAGGGCGCCCAATCAAGTCTTTGTTGCGCAATTCAAAATAAGAGCCTACCAACATATAATACTGCTACTAAAATAAAAAGCTGCCTCCCATCGGAAGACAGCCTTTTATTATATTGTAATAATATTGTATCGTTAACACATTTAATGTATTTGCAAACCAGCACATCGAATCAATATCCCGGATTCTGCTTCAAATAGCCTGGCAGGTTGGAAGCCCCGTCAATAGCCGTTTGTGGAATCGGGAACACGCGCTTGAACTTGTTTTTATCGTCTTTTTCCGTCCAAGTATCTTCGTATTTACCAAAACGGATCATATCGGTGCGGCGCAGCAATTCCCAGTAGAATTCAAAGCCACGTTCGCGGAAAAGCAAGTCCAAGTTCATGCTGGTCAATGCCGGTGCAGGCTTTGTTTTGGTGCGAGCCGCTCTCACTGTGTTTACATCCGCCAACGCACTTGCAGCGTCGTTGCTCTTGCGCAATTTTGCTTCGGCGCGCATAAGGTACACATCTGCCAGGCGGATGATGATGATGTCTGCGTCGCCTTTATTACGACCACTGTCTGACTTTTTGCTGAATTCATATTTTTCAATGCGGTAGCCAGTGTTGTAATTACTACCTTCTACGGTGAAGTCAATTTTTTCGGTAAAGTTAACAGCCAGCGTAGGTCTGTTGCGCGTCAGGTGAACCAGTGGACCTACAAGGAAATCGCCGTTGGCACACTTGGTAAAGCCGCTGGTGTTACGCTGCAAACCATATTGTTGACCACGTAGAATACCACGATTGACTTTAAAATTAGCAGCTGAAACGCAAGTATCGGCTGGATTTGTATAAATGCCCATATTTTGCTGGTAAAATCTTGGATCTACTTCGGCTGGGTCTTGCGGCGTGTAAGCATTCACCCAAGTGCGGTAGTAGTCAGGCGTGATTGCTGGGCCATCCGTACCGTTGGCATTCGGAAAGTTGGGTAGGGGAAATTGATCACCCGACAACGAGAAATAAGCCATGCGATTGTGTCCATTTAACTCAGCACGTTGGTCAACGGCGAAAATTAATTCTTTGTTGGTATGGTTTTCATCGTTGAAAATGGCGAAGTAGTCATTCGACAATGTGTACTGTCCAGAATTTATGATTTTGTCACAATATTCTACCACTTTATCCATGTCCTCCGCTTTAAAATCAAACTTATCCGCATAAGGATCACGGTAAACAGCGGCATTCAAATACAAACGAGCCAACAAACCCCAAACGCCACCTTTTGACAAACGGCCTGGGCCAACGTTTGTTTCTACTAATGGCTCTATTGCCAATAATTCGCTTTTAATATATTCTACTGCTTCTGGGCCGCGCAGAATAGTAGAAGCTGCACCAATATCTTCTTTAACGAATACGATACCCCACATATCCAAAGTCAGCATATTGTAATAAGCACGCATACCACGAGCTTCTGCCAGGTACGTCTTAGCGCTTGGATCTGGATTATTGGGTAATTCGTTGATCGCAGAAATCGAGCGGGAAAGCGCTTGTAAGATTGGATTCCAGGTATTACGAATGTTTGCCGTAGCGCCATTGTAGGTATGCTTGTGCAATTCTACATAGATACCATTGTCACCCCAATCCGTACCGCCGCGATAAGGCAAAATCGCTTCATCGGTCGTAATTTCTTGCAATGCAAAGTAAGTCGTGTGTTGAAAAATCGTCGGCAACAAAGCATACACCGGCGCCATGATGCCATCCGCAGCGAGCTTATCCGTAGCAGGCGTAGCAGATGTTTCGTCTAGGATTTCTTCCTTCAAATCAGTACAACTATTGGTGGTAAAGGACACCCCAAGGATGATGAGTAGGAATACGATATAATTTTTCATTGTTTTTTTATTTTAGAATTAAGCGACAAGCTGCAAGCAACAAGATTAGTCCTCTTGCGGCTTGCTGCCTGTTTTTGTTGCTTAAAAATTAACATTCAAACCAAAAATAATCGAACGTGCTTTCGGGTAACTCAAGTAATCAATTCCATAAGAAGAGATACCGCTGATAGAGCGATCGTTATTAACTTCTGGGTCGTAGCCATCGTAATCTGTGATGACAAACAAATTTTGACCGGTAACAGAAAGCGTCAAGCCCTTAATAAATTTGTTGATACCCAAATATTCTGTATTAAAGCTGTAACTCAATGCAAGATTGTTCAAGCGCAGGAACGCTCCATCTTTCAGGTAACGGGTAGAAATTGGCGCGGAGTTGTTAATAGATTCGTTGGGCAAACCGAGGCCTTCCTCCGTTGTGTTGCGACCTTTTACCAATAAGGCTTTGTAGAAATTAGCGTTGGCAGTGTTGTCATAAATTTTATTGCCACTCACGCCATTGAAATTTGCTGCTAATTGAAATCCTTTAAAACCGATACTTCCATTGAAATTGTAAATGGTTGTTGGCAAAGCGCTACCTGCAGCAATACGGTCGTTGTCCGTTACAGAACCATCGCCATTTACATCGCGGAAAATATTAACACCTTTATCATCCACGCCAACAAACTCGCGCAAAAAGAAGGTACCAATTGGCTGCCCATTCACATAGCCGTTGATGGTAGCAGAAGTTAACCCTGAGCCAGAAGCTGAACCCGAAGGAATCACCGTATAAGGCGAGCCGGTTACTTCATTGTCAATAAAAGTAGCATTACCACCGATTTCGTAGCTAAAGCCACTCGCCGTGCGTCGGCGCAAGCCCAATTCTATTTCGATGCCTTGGTTCTTGATTTCCATGTTTTCCACGTTCGTCCAGGTCGTTGTAGCTGGTTGAACGGGATCAGCTGGAATAATTTCTAATAAAATATCATTTGATATTTTATTGAAATAATCAACTGTACCGAAGATGGCACCATCGAATAATTCAAAATCTAAACCGATGTCAGTCTGAGTAGAAACTTCCCATTTGATGTCAGGATTTGCAAGACGAGAGTAAGAAGTACCCGCCGGGAACGGGCCTGTCTCCGCCAGTGGATAACTCGCTGTACCGGAAACTTGCGAAGTGAAAAGCGCCTGTGTAATTTTGGAAGGAATCTCCTGATTACCCGTTTGCCCCCAACCTGCGCGGAGTTTTAAATCACTGAAAATCGAATTTTTCAGGAATGGCTCTTCTGAAAGCACCCAACCCACCGAAACCGATGGGAAGATACCGTATTTGTTGTTATCCCCGAATTTAGAAGAACCGTCTGCGCGCACCGTAGCCGTAATCAAATATTTGCCGAGGTATTGATAATTCACACGACCAAAGAAAGATTGCAATTCGTTGATCACGGCATAACCACTCGGTTTATTGTTTGCCAATGTTAAATCCTGGCCCAAGCCTGGATTATAAATCGGCTCGATGTCTGACACAGGGAACTTATTGATACTGAAGGCTCTACCCTGTACAAAAATTCTTTGATAGGAATGCCCTGCTAAAGCTGTCAAGCTATGCTTCGCGCTTTGCAGCGTGTACGTCAGGTAGTTTTCAATCAACTTGTTTTCGTTTTTGGTGGTAATAGTGGTCAATCCACCGTCCTGCTTAGGCTGCTCGCTTGCACGAGACTGCAAATCGCGTGTTGCGGTAGAATTATCTACACCAAAGTTCAAGCGATACACCAAACCTTTGAAAATGGTCAAAGAAGGTGTGATATTACCGATCACGCGATTGATGGTCGTAATATCTTGTTCCAATTCCAGCGTACGCAATGGGTTGAATTGTGTCTGATAGAAAGCAGGTTTGCCATTCGCGTCATACGCCGGGTAAGTCGGATTGAAAGAAAGCGCACCACCAATCAAACTGCCAATCGGCGGGCGTTCGTTCAAGGTATGTGCTGCATTCAAATTCACGTCTATTTTCAAACGATCTTCCCAAAACTTTTGATTCAAATTCACGCGACCGGAAATCAAATCCAATTTGCTACCTTTCAGGATACCTTCCTGATTTTGAATACCGAAAGAACCATAGTAGGTCAATTTGTCCGTACCACCCGCCAATGCTACATTGTGGTTATAAGTAACAGCCGTGCGGGTGATTTCTTTTTGCCAGTCGGTATTCGCACCCAAATCTTCCAAAACACCACCTACAGCAACTACTTGCTGGCGATATTCATCCGCACTGAAAAGATCAATCGGGTTTGCTATATTGGAAAGACTTACGTTGCCGGAATAATTGAAAGAAGAAGTGCCTGATTTCCCTCTTTTGGTTGTAATCAGCACCACACCATTTGCACCGCGTGAACCATAAATGGCAGTAGCAGAAGCATCTTTTAATACGTCAATAGACTCAATATCCTGCGGATTCAAAAATGTCAACGGATTCGTAGCCCCGCCCGTACCCGAGTTGTCCAACGCCAGACCATCAATGACGAACAACGGCGTACTACCTGTGCGTACCCCACCTGGACCGCGAATGCTGATGTTTTGATTAGAACCAGGTTCACCGCTGGCAGAAGTAACATTCACGCCGGCTACTTTGCCTTGCAATAATTGTTCGGGCGAATTGATAATACCTTTGTTAAAGTCGTCACTTTTTACAGATTTGGCAGCGCCGGTCATCTCGCGCTTTGTAGTGCTACCGTAACCGATCACTACTACCTGTGACAGTTCAAGTGCGTTTGATTGCAATAAAATATCAATATTAGTTCTGCCAGCTACTGCAACTTCTAATTCGACATAACCGACAAAATTGACAAGTAAGACCGCGTTTTCATCAGGAACAGTTATGGTAAAATTGCCATCTACATCCGTAGTCGTGCCTTGGCTGCTGCCTTTCACGATCAGCGTAGCGCCGGCCAACGGTTCATTTGTAGTTGCGTCGAGCACCCGTCCGGTAACAGTGATTTCAACGGTGGTCTCATTCGTAAGAAAAGAAGGATCAGTTAGAAGCGTTTTTCCATTTGCAATCGCTTTGGGACTGCTAATCAGCAACATACTGATGATGAAAAAACTGCAAACCAATCCTACACGAGGCGAAAAGGGTACAAAGTACTTCATTGTATAGTGAGTGATTGATGAAAGAAGAATAAATTCGGGTCAAAGTTATCGCGCCCTTTTGCCAATTTTTAAGTGTAAAAATGGATTTAATGATAAGATAACGTTTTATCCTTTTTTGATTAACATTATTTTTTTTAGTTATTGATTATTAAGTTTTTGTATAAAAAAGACCGTTAATTTTATATAAACGATTAATCTATTTTACTTTTTTGTTAAAAATATATTATTTCATCTCTGTCGATAATCAAAATACTTTCTGTTTCCTTATTGTACACTTTGCTTATTTTTGTTGAAAACCTAAAATTTATGCGATACCTAACAACGCTGTTCTTTTTCCTTTTCTACCTTGCTTTTGCTTTCGCACAAAGCGGAATGTTAGTCTTGACCAATGCTAATATCATTGACGGTATTAGCGATAAAATCATCAATAACGCTACCGTTGTTATCACCAATGGCAAAATTCAAAGCATTGCTACCGAAAAAGTGAATCCGCCTCAGGGCGCTACCGTTCTCGATTTGAAAGGCAAATACCTGATGCCGGGCTTGATCGATGCGCACGTACATATCCGCACTTTTGCGGATGCCAAGCGGGCATTGCTATCAGGCGTGACAACTGCCCGGAGTATGGGCGTTGCACATTTTTTGGATATCGGAATGCGCGAATTGTCAAGAAAAGGCGTGTTGGATATGCCGGAAATATTGGCGGCGGGCTATCATGTGCGCCACACACCTGATGATGCTTTTTTTATGGATGCGCCAGAGATGTCGGGTTTAATGAAAAATGGCGTAAAGACTGTGGAAGAGGTGCGCAAAATGACGCAGGTGATGGTGGATCACAAAGTGGATTGGATCAAAGTAAACGCCACGGCCCGTGCGGGTTTGGCAGAAACCGATCCGCGTGAACCTTATTATAATGAAGCTCAAATGCGCGCCATCGTAGAGACAGGCGCCAAAGCAAATATTCCCGTCGCTGCTCATGCGCACGGTGATGAAGGTGCTCGCGCTGCGGTGTTGGCAGGCGTAACAAGTATAGAACACGGTACTTATCTCAGCGAAGAAACCTTGAAAATTATGGCAGAGAAAGGCGCTTACCTGGTGCCAACGATGGCCGTGGTGCGTGATTTGACCGTACCGGGCGGCGATTATGATATTCCTGCTTTGGAGATTCGCGGAAAGCATATGTTACCAAGAATCCAGGAAACAGTAGCGAATGCGCTTCGACTTGGTGTAAAAATTGTCGCAGCAACAGATACTGGCTATGGCCCGGATGGCGTGTTGCGCCTGAGCCAAGAGATGGAAGAGCTTGCCAATGCTGGGCTTTCGCCTTTACAAGTGATACAATCGGCTACCTCGCTGGCGGCAGAATTGCTGCGCATTAACAATCGCACTGGCAAAATCGCGGTAGGCATGGAAGCAGATATACTTGTGATCGAACGCAATCCGTTTGAATATTTGAAAGCCGTACACGATCCTTTATTAATAGTTAATAATGGCAAAGTCGTATTGAACCGCCTGGTATGGGAAGTATCAGGAAAATAAGGCGGCTTTAGCAAAATAATTTTCCTGGAAATCACCCAAAATTTTAAAGTGTATCATGTTGCAGCGCCGAATCATTGTCTTGTTGTTTGAAAAAGTGCATCTGATGGATATCGCTGGCCCGATTCAAGTGTTCTACGAGGCCCGAAATCTCTGTAAAGTTTCCTTACAGATTACTTTTGCTGCTGCAAATTCAAAAGTGATCAGCGAACAAGGCTTGGTATTTTGCGAATTAAAACCTTTGGAAAATATTGAAATTCAAGCAAGCGACCTGATCTGCATTCCTGGTATTGATTTTAAAGTGTTCCAAACCAAGCAATTACACAAATGTTTTCAGGACGCGGCTACTTGGGTGCGCCAGGCTTACGTGCAAGGCGCTTCAATTTCTACGATTTGTTCTGGCTCCTTGATACTGGCAGAAATGGGCTTGCTCGATTATCGAAAATGTACCTGTCATTGGAAATGCCTGGATTATTTCCAAACACATTATCCAACAGCGCGTTTGCAGGGTGCAAAAATTTATACCGAAGACCGCAGAATTTACACCTCAGCGGGCATGGCCGCAGGGATTGATATGGCTTTGTATCTCCTCGAAAAATGGTACGGCGCATTTGTGGTGGCGCGGGTAGCACAAGAAATGGTAGTCAGTTATCGGCGCGAGGGTGAGCGTGTACAGGAAGGCGTTTTTAGTAATATTCATCAACATTTTCACCCGGATATTAATAAAATTCAAGAATTATTATTAAATCATCCTGAAGAGAATTATACACTTGATATGCTTGCCGCAAAAGTAAATAAAAGCCCCCGGCACTTGACGCGCTTATTTAAAGAGCATACCGGCAAAACGATTCAGGCTTATAAAACCGAAGTTCGACTCGAATACGGCAAATCACTTCTGCAAAATAACCAACTCAGCATCGAAGAAATCGCGCAGCGCTGCGGTTTTGAGAATGCCCGCCAGTTCCGCCGCATCTGGAAAGCAACGTATGGCGTGTCTCCTAAAACTTTCCGCACCTCATTTTAAGACAAGAAACGGTCATTATTAGCCATTTTTAAGACGATAAGCTGATAAGGGTTTTCTTTGTAAGAGCGAAATTATTTCTTCACTCGACAAAAACATGATTATGAAATCTTTAAAAATGCTTTTCACGCTGGTTTTTATTTTATTACTAATGCAATTAGAAGCGCAGCCAATAGAAAGAGGAGAGAAACTAAATGTAGCACTTTTTGTACCGAATGGCGCGGAATTACTCGATTTTGCTGGCCCTGGCGAGGTGTTTTCCAATGCAGGATTTAATACTTATGTAATAGGCTTTACAGAAGAACCATTTATTAGTCAGGGTTTTATGAAAGTAGTACCGAATTATAGTTATAAAAATTGCCCGAAACCTGATATTATTATGATACCTGGCGGCGGCGGTAATAATTTTTATCAAAATCCTGAAGTTATTACATGGGTAAAAGAAGAATGTAAAGATGCAATATTGCTCACGGTTTGCACGGGCGCCGTCGTAGCAGCGCGGGGCGGTATGCTCGATGGTTTGAAAGTAACGACGCATTATTCTGGTTACGAAAATCTTGAAAAATATTGCAAAAATTGTGAGGTATTACGCGATGCTCGTTATGTGGATAATGATCGAATTATTACAACTTCTGGTATTTCGGCAGGAATTGATGGCTCTTTACATTTAGTTGCACGTATCAAAGGCATGAAAGCCGCTAAAGATGTGGCTTATTACATGATGTATGATAAATGGGATACGAAGGCCGGGCTTGTTAATATTGAATCCGATTTTATAAAATACGCCAGAGCAAATGGGCTGGAAGCTGCAAAAACAAAATATAATGATCTATTAAAAACAAATAAAAAGCCTTTCGCGGGTGAACTGAGCAATTTGGCAAGGGAATTTGCTGATAAAAAAGATTATAAAACGGCTAATCATATCATGGAATTTTGTCTGGAATTATATCCTTACGAGCAGGAAATGTATGAGGAAATGGCAGAACTATATAAAATACAAGGAAAATACGCACCACCCATGCAGGAAGAATTCGTTGATATACTTTTGGCAGGGAAGATTGACGAAGGCATTGCTATTTTTGACAAGGTTAAAAAGACTTATCCCAACTGGATGTTGTTTAAGGAGAGCGCGATCAATTGGGTGGGTTATAATTTAGTGAATCGCAAGGATTATGATAATGCTATTAAAGTTTTGGAAATGAATGTAAAAGCGTATCCCGATTCATTTAATGTTTATGATAGTCTGGGAGAAGCTTATTATAATGCTGGTAAAATAGATAAGGCAAAATGGAATTTGAAAAAATCCCTGGAATTGAATCCTGACAACAAGCACGCCGAAGAATTATTAACAAAAATAGCTGAGAATAAATAAAATGTAAAATTTAGCGCTATTTTTTAATTGCCAATATAATTCTTGCCTTTTAATTATGAAAGGCAAGAATTTTTTATTTTATTTATATCCATTGAAATATTTCAAAATCCGCAAGAATAGACAAGTCCGCTCACAGAAAAAAGTAGCATTTTCATCTCGCAATTTTGATTCTTCGACTAAAAAAGACACATAATGCTACGAAAACTAATCAGTACCTCCGATGATAGTGCTATCTTCGTCGTCCGTATCGTGCTTGGTACGGTCATTCTGGCACACGGTTTGCAAAAACTTTTTGGCTGGTTCGGCGGTCATGGCGTTAGCTGGACGCTCGAAGCCTGGCAGAAGTGGTGGGGCTTGCCTCCTGTTATTACGATGCTGGTGATTTTGGGCGAAAGTTTCGGCGCATTGGCATTAATTATTGGCTTAGGAGGGCGCTTCATGGCAGCAAGTATTGGCATCATTATGTTTGGCGCGATGTACTTGGTCAATGCCCGATGGGGATTTTTTATGAACTGGTATTCCGAGCCGCAACGCGGAGAAGGTTTTGAACTTCATTTGCTGGTCTTAGGGATGGTCATTGCCATTTTAATGAAAGGCTCTGGCCGCTGGTCGCTGGATCGATGGTTGCAACAAAAATATTTTTCATCCGACATTTTATAACTTTATAAAATTTAGTAAATAATGAGAAAAAAATCACTACTGTTGTTTACACTCTTGTTATCAGTAAGTTTGCTGACGAATGGGCTGGCACAATCCAATAGCTATCGCTATAGCCTCGACTTGCGCAAGGTAGAAGATGACAAACTTCAAATTGAATTGATAACACCTGAGATTAAACAGTCTTCCATCAAGTTTTTTATGCCTAAAATTATACCTGGCACTTATATGTTTGCAGATTATGGGCGCTTTGTGTCTGATTTTAAAGCTTTTGATGCGAATGGAAATGCGCTTGCTGTTACGCACCCCGATGCAAATACTTGGGAAATCCCTGATGCAAAAAATCTGCATAAAATCACTTACCGCGTGATGGACACCTTCGATGCGGACGTGGATGGCCCGACGGTTTATGGGATGTCGGGTACGAATTTCGAGGCAGGAGAAAATTTTGTATTTGATGTATCCGGTCTTTTCGGATACTTTGAAGGCATGAAAGAACAAGCTTTTGAGGTGAAAATCGCTCACCCAGAGAATTTTTATGGCTCTACTCCTTTGATTGCTGCCAATTCTGACAAAATAAGCGATACTTACCAGCTTGAAAATTACGGACGATTGATAGATTCTCCGATGCTCTATTGCCAACCGGATACAGCCACTGTGCAGGTGGGCAACACCCAAGTGCTGGTCTCTGTGTATTATGAATCTGAGCGAAATGTTGCGCCCAAAATCGCGGCGGCTTTCAAGAGTTTACTTGCTGCACAAGGACAATTCCTCGGTGGTACGTTGCCAGTGAAGAAATACGCTTTCTTGATGCACTTCCAGAAACCAGGCGAATTCCGCGTGGGGCAAGGCGCTTTGGAACATTCTTACTCCTCTTTGTATCACCTTACCGAAGGGCCGCTCGATCAAATGATGCCATTTTTGATGGATATTGCTGCACATGAATTTTTTCATATTATCACGCCTTTGAATTTGCATTCCGAAGAGATTCGTTATTTCAACTTTAATGAGCCAAAATTATCGCAACACCTGTGGTTGTACGAAGGCGTGACCGAGTATTTTGCACATCAGGCCCAACTGGCTGGTGGACTTATGCCTATGGATCGTTATTTATCGAATATGAATCAAAAAATAATAGCTTCACAAGCTTATTATACTGATAACCTTTCTTTTACAGAAATGAGTAAACAATGCGCTGATAAATATGCTAACGAATACGGAAATGTGTATCAAAAAGGCGCTTTAATCGGACTTTGTTTAGATATCAAACTGCGGCAATTGTCTGATGGAAAAGAGGGCTTGGTAGATTTGGTTTTTGATTTAACCAAAAAATACGGCAAGGATAAACCCTTCAAGGATGACAAGCTTTTCAAGGATATTCGCAAAATGCGCGGCAGAGAGATCGAGGATTTTTTCCAAACCTACGTAGAAGGCGATACGCCCATCCCTTATCAGGAGTTTCTCCGTCTGGTGGGTATCGAATATCAAGGGCCGCAGGATTATATGGATTTTTCAGTGGGCGGCTTGGGCTACGACCCTGCATCGAGTACTATGGTGATATTTAATGAAGCCGATTTGGATGCTTTTGGCAAAGCGATGGGTTATAAAAGAGGTGATAAAATATTGAAATTCAACGGTAAAGCAGTTCCAAAACAGGGGATTGGCGCTTTTATCGACGAACTAAAATCAGAAATGAAAGAAGGCGAGGATTTTGAAGCGACCGTGCTGCGCCGAGACGAAAGCGGCGCAGAAAAAGAAACGACCTTGCGAACCAAACTTTTCAAGGTGTCAAAAAAGACTCAGGCTAAGCTAAACCTGATGGAAAATACTACTTCAGCACAACTCGCCTTGCGCGAAGCTTGGATGAGAGGTAATGCAAAACCATAATCGAATATACCTATAAGGCTTCAAAATCCTTATAGGTCTTATAATTTTTAATTGATGACGACATACTTACCTTGCGTAAAACCCCTGCCAATCAAGGGAATTCCTGTACCTACAGACGGAAATAAAGGTAATTATGTCTAATTATTTTTATCATGGTATAATTCAGAGTATAAAAAAAGCTCTCTGCAAAGAGAATCTTTGCAGAGAGCTAGTGTTTTTCGTTTGGTTTATTGTTTTGTTATTTTACGTAGAACTTGCAGAAGTATTCATACCATTCTCCACACTTTGTTCTCACTCTGCACTTTAGGTTGTAAGTTCCTTCTGGTAGGTCGCGGAGATAACTGTCGCTATTGCCATTGCCTACACACCATTCATAAGGATATTGGCTTTCCTTGCGTACAAATTTATTGTTAACATACAATTCCATATATTCAACATCCTGGTGTTTTTTCGGATCAACTTTTACATAGACATCTTTGCCTTCGTCATAGCTTGCGTTGTTCTGAGGATATTTGAACCAAGCTTCGTTTTCGCAGTGTCCGTTGTTACCTCCGTTATGGTGGTCATCTACATAGAATTTGCAGAAGTAATCTTTATAGTCGCCGCACTTGTCATATACTCGGCACTTCAGTTCATAAGTACCAGGCTCCAGATCGCGCAGATAGCCATCACTGTTGCCGCTGCCCTGACACCATTCATAAGGATATTGGCTTTCTTTGCGCACGAATTTGTTGTTCACGTATAGTTCGCAATAGTCGATATTGTGGTGGTTTTGGGCATCGAAATAGACATATACATCTGATCCATATTCGAAGTGTTTGTTGCATTCTGGATACTTGAACCATCCAGTGTAGTTGCAGTGTCCACCTCCATTGCCGCCGCCATTATGTCCTTTTACATAGAAAGTACAGTAGATTTCATGGAAATCGCCACACTTATCTTTGAATTTGCACTTCAGCTTATAAGTGCCTTCAGGCATATTGCGCAGATAGCTATCGCTACTACCGTTGCCTACACACCATTCATAAGGATATTGACTCTCTTTGCGAATAAATTTATTATCAATGTACAATTCCATGTATTCAATGTCCTGATGTCTCTTAGGATCAACTTTTACATAAACGTCTTTGCCTGCTTCGTAGCTACCGTTGTTTTGTGGATA
>JANRME010000167.1:0-4433 GCA_033761835.1 Saprospiraceae bacterium | reverse complement strand
TGATTGGTTTTGTGGTTTTTATTGCATTTAGTTTGTTGTTTTACAATCGCTACCGCTTGAAGCAGCGACAGATTTTGAACGAAGCGATTATTCGAGAACAAAAATTAGGACTGGATGCGGTCATCGAAGCACAGGAAGCCGAGCAAAGCCGCATCGCCAAAGAGCTACACGATGGTATTGCGCAGGAGTTAGTTGCGGTTAAACTCGGATTTGACCGATTGGCTTTAAAAATGAAAAATCTGGCATCAACCGAGGCTGAAAATATAATGGAATTATCCAATTTACTAAATGAAACCTGTACCGAAGTAAGAACGATTTCACACCTCATGCTGCCGCCTACCCTTGAAAAAGAAGGCTTAGTGAGTTCTTTACAATTATTATTAGAAAATAGCTTAAAAAGATTAGGCGTGGCACATGAATTTCATTATACGGATGTAAATGAACGATTTGATACAAAAATAGAATGGACCGTCTATCGGATTGCTCAGGAATTGATTAATAATATCCTCAAACACGCGCAGGCAACGCAGATTGCCATTGAATTACAAAAAGCAGATAACAGCTTGATTTTCAAAGTGGAAGACGATGGAAAAGGCTATGATTTTGAAGCAGCGCGGAGCAAAGGTAGCCTGGGATTGTTGAACATCTTGAGCCGAGTGAGTAACCTCGGCGGTACGTTTGTTGCCGAGCCAAAAGCGCAGCGCGGCACGGTTTCGCTGGTGCAAATTCCTTTATGAAACGAGTTTGTGCTGCATGGCAAAGCGCACGAGCGCAGCTACATTGGGCAAGTCTAGCTTTTGCAAAATATTATTTCGATGGGTATCGACCGTGCGCGGTGAAATGAATAATTTTTCACCAATTTCAGCGCTGGAAAGTCCTTCTGCTACTAAGCGGATAATCTCCATTTCTCGTTCTGTAAGCCCTGTCAATGCTGGATTTGTTTGGGGTTGCGAGAGCAAAAGCATCGTTACTTCACTTGAAAAATAAGCCTCTCCGCTCGCCACTTTTTGGATGGCGGTTTGCAATTCCGACGGCGAAGTATTTTTGAATAAAAAACCACGCGCACCATTCGCCACGCTTTGTTTCACAATTTCTGCATCATTGCGCATGGTGAGCATAATCACTTTTGTATCAACAAATTGTGTTTGAATTTTGCCACAAGCCTCGATGCCGCCCATACCAGGCATTTCTACGTCCAAAAGCACTACATCTGCCGGAATTTTTTGCAATAACTCCAACAATTCCAAGCCATTTGCGGCATCGCCAACAACGATTATGCCAGGAATTTCTTCCAGCAGCGCCCGAAAACCTTTTCGCACGAGGTGGTGGTCGTCCGCAAGGATGATTTTTATGATGCGGTCAACATTCATGCTTGTAAATCAATTCGTTAAAAAAGATGTTGCATTCTTTTGTGCTGTTGCATTGATGAGCGGATTGGCATACATCGCTAATAGGTATTTTCGTCCTAGTTGATAATTTTCTTTGTCAAATGCTTTAAGGTGATTTTCAAAAAAATTGATATGATATTCCCATGCTGCTTCGGTATAATAATTTTTGTATTCATGGGTTTCCATTAACAAATCATAAGCAATATAATTAATGGGATGTAGATAATAGCCGAGGTGAATGTTTTTATCAATAATGGTAGCCAATAACTCCAATTTATTTTTATTTCCAGGCGCAGCATCTAATTCCTCTAAATCTTCTTGCAATGGCTTCCCAAAATTCAAATGAACATGACCTTTGAGTCCTCTTATTCCTAAAAGTATATAATTCAGGTCTTCCTGAAAGGTTTTTTCGTAATGCGGATTGATTATTTTATTTAGAAACTCCTGTACTTTGAGTACGCTGCAAGGATCATATTCATAAGAAATGGCAACAGGGACGATGTTTAATTGCTGAAAATGTAATTTTACATCTGCCTCGTTACTACTCAAACTCAACATTTTCAGCAAGCCCGCCTGCGTTCTGTCATTACCGTCTTTGGCGCGGCCCTCGCGTTGCGCAATCCACACAGAATCTTTTTTATTAATAATTAAATTTTTTATATAATTTGATAAGTGAATAGAATAATCATATAATTCTCGCGGCGTACCGGTTCTTTTGACTACAAAACTTTTATTAATTCTAAATATCAACTCCGCAATACGATGTTTCGTTAAATTATCACCAATCGCAATTTGACTGGTTGGGAAGCCATTTTCAAATAAAATCAAGTTCAAAAAAGCAGAGTCCAATCCAATATCCCGGTGGTTAGAAATAAATAAATATTGATCTTGAGGATTCAAATTTGCCAATCCACTGACTGTAAGCTTTGAAACACTTCCTTTGATAATAAATTTAATAAAATGATAAATAATATTCTTTTGAAAATCATGTGAATTTTTAATATTATCTTTGGATTGTAATATCAAACTATACAATGACTCCGGCAAAAAAGCTTTCATGCCATCGAGCATACTTTGATATGCAAATAACTCCTGTATAGCTGCTTGCACTTCATCGTCCTGATAAATCTCTAACCTGATTTCGTTATGTTGCATATTTTATTAAAATAAAAATTTTATTCCGATAAAGCTAATCATTTTCGGGTACTTATTAATTTTAAAAAAAACGGCTTCCTGACTGTACATCGGGAAGCCGTTGGTAAAATTTGAACTTATCGTTTTAAAGCAATTCTTCAATAGCGTGTTATGCTAATTTTTGCTTGATTTCTATAATTTCAAAGCCTTCGATGATGTCTCCGACTTTAATATCATTGTAATTTTCAATGGAAATACCGCATTCCATGCCATTCTTCACTTCTTTCATATCCTCCTTGAAGCGTTTGAGCGAAGCAATCTTGGCGGCTGCGCCCTCACGGGTCGGGAATACCACAATACCGTCGCGGATGATGCGCACGCTGGTGTTACGCGTAATCTTACCTTCCTGCACATAGCAACCCGCAATCGTACCCACTTTGCTGATTTTAAATACCTCGCGCACTTCCACTTGCGCCACGATTTTTTCTTCTTTGGTCGGCTCGAGCATCCCTTCAATCGCCATCTTGATTTCTTCAATCGCCTCGTAAATAATAGAATAGAGCTTGATTTGCACCCCTTCTTTTTCTGCCAGCTTGCGGGCATTGGCCGAAGGACGAACCTGGAAACCAACGATGATCGCATCAGAAGCGGAAGCCAACAATACATCGGATTCAGTGATCGCACCTACCGCACGGTGGATGACGTTCACCTGCACTTTTTCAATAGACAACTTGATCAAAGAATCAGACAAGGCTTCTACAGAGCCATCGACGTCCCCTTTTACAATTAAATTCAATTCTTTGAAATTGCCCAAAGCCAAACGGCGACCGATTTCATCCAAACTAATACGCTTGGTAGCTCGGTTCATCTGCTCACGGGCAATCTGTGAGCGTTTGGAAGCAATTTGACGAGCTTCCTGATCGCTTTCTACTTCTTTGAAACGTTCACCAGCTTGAGGCGCACCACTCAAACCCAGTACCAGCACTGGCGCTGATGGGCCGACACTTTGTACGCGTTTGCCTCGTTCATTGAACATTGCTTTCACTTTACCAGAATATTCACCAGCAACCACCACATCGCCAATATCCAAAGAACCATTCTGTACCAAAATTTTGGCAACATAACCACGCCCTTTATCCAGGGATGCTTCCAGCACAGTTCCTACTGCCATTCGATTTGGATTGGCTTGAAGCTCCAGTATCTCTGCTTCCAGTAGAATTTTTTCCAATAGTAAATCAATATTCAAACCGGTCTTCGCTGAAATATCTTGCGATTGGTACTTGCCACCCCATTCTTCTACCAAAAGATTCATACTTGCCAGTTCCTGTTTGATTTTTTCTGGCTGAGCTCCTGTTTTATCAATTTTGTTGATAGCAAAAATCATCGGAACGTTGGCGGCTTGTGCATGGCTGATGGCTTCCCGCGTTTGCGGCATAATGCTGTCATCCGCAGCAATTACGATAATCGCAATATCTGTGATTTTAGCGCCGCGAGCACGCATGGCTGTAAAAGCTTCATGACCAGGTGTATCGAGGAAAGTAATTTTCTTTCCATTCTTTTCTACTTCATAAGCACCAATGTGCTGCGTGATACCCCCTGCTTCACCGGCTACTACATTCGCTTCGCGGATATAGTCGAGTAAAGAGGTTTTACCGTGGTCAACGTGTCCCATGACAGTGACAATAGGCGCGCGCGGTTCGAGATCTTCGGGAGCATCTACAATTTCTTCTTCTTCCTCGTCTTGTTCTTCAACGCTGATGAATTCTACCTCGTGCCCAAATTCTTCGGCAATCAATTCGATAATTTCAGCATCCAAACGCTGATTGATAGATACAATCACACCAAGGTTCAAACAAGCGGTGATTACATCGGTCACTGCCACATCCATTAGGCTAGCCAATTCAGATACAG
>JANRME010000166.1:0-2312 GCA_033761835.1 Saprospiraceae bacterium | reverse complement strand
CCCGTCAGCCTTTTTTTAGAAGAACAGCACCTGGAAGGGCGCGTCAAAAAATTGTTAGAATCGGTTCGTAAAAATTCGAATCACTTACTTGGTTTGGTAGAAAGCATTCTTGATCTTTCCAAATTGGAGCAACAAACGCTGGTGTTGGAAGAAAAAGTCGTGCATTTTCCAGGCTTGGTTCGGCTGATTTTTTCTATGTACGAGGCTTATGCCGAAATGCACCAAATAGGCTATCATCTTCATTATAAAGGAAGTGAGCAATTGTACCTGCTGCTGGATAAAGCAAAATTGGAAAAGATTCTACATAACCTGATTGACAATGCTTTAAAATACAATTCTAAATTAGGAAAAGTAGATATATGGGTCGAAGAACTGCCCAATACGATTCGCATTCAGGTCATAGATATTGGCATCGGCATTCATCCTGATGATTTGCCGCATATTTTTGAACGGTATTTTCAATCAAAACAGCCCAACGCCCCAATACAGGGCGGTTCCGGTATCGGATTGGCAATTGCGCAAGAATACGCTCAACTTATGCAAGGCGAGTTGCGCGCGGAAAGCCAATTGAATAAAGGCAGTACGTTCACTTTTGTTTTCCCTAAGAAAATAGTGCAAGCCCCGAAAATAGTTGACTACGATTATCCCTTGCAATCCACTTTTAAAATACCGGATTTAAACCAAAATGGCAATACCAAAAATGGAAAACCTGAACTTTTGATCGTGGAGGATAATGTAGAAATGCAGGAACTGTTGTTGCAAATCACGAGCCCTCATTTTGAGGTGCTACAAGCGGCGAACGGGGAAATTGCATTGGAAATCCTTCAAAGACATTCAGTTGATTGTGTCTTGACCGATTTGATGATGCCTCACATGGATGGCTTTGAGTTGATCGCCGCTTTGAAAAAAAATCCGACCTGGCAATGGCTGCCAGTTGTAGCGCTCACGGCGCGTGCCAATGAGCAGGATAAGCTTCAAACTCTACGATTCGGCATTGACGACTACCTGTATAAACCCTTTTCGCCGCATGAATTGTTGGCACGTTTGCAAAATCTCGCTAAAAATTATCAGAACCGACTCAAAAGCCAACGGCTTCAAAACCTTGCGCAAGAAACTCTTCAGAGTGCCGACCAGCAGTGGGTAGGACGCCTCGAAAGCAGCACGATGCAATTGCTGAAAAACGACCCGGAATTTACCTTAATTGATTTGGCGAATGAAATGAATCTGAGTGAACGACATTTGCGCCGCAAAGTGCATGAAATCATTGGTATGACAGCGAATGAATATATTCGCGAAATTCGCTTGCAAAAAGCCCGTCAGCTCTTGGAGCAAAAGGCAATGAATACTATCGCAGAAGTCTCTTATGCCGTAGGCTTTTCTTCCGTAGGCTATTTTACAAAAGTTTTTTCCGAACGGTTTGGGCGGAAACCTTCGGAGTATTTGTAACCCAGCATTGATCTCTCATACAAGCATGTTTTGAAGAACCTAGGGTATTTCTTTTTTATCTTGCAAAATAATTTTGGCTACTTTTGTCTAATTTGATAAAGGTTTATACCTTGATTATGATGGGGCTATACCACATTCGCAATTCCGCTTGGCTCAGGTGCGCGTTGGTCGCCTTGATGCTGGGCTGCGTGTTGGTCTGCACGATAGGGGAGTATGTAGTGGTAAAAGCGCTGTGTTGGAATATTCGCCAAGAAATAAAAAGCCATATCAAATCAGGCGTACCGACGTATGAATTGGTTCAAGTTAAAATCTCGAAGATTAATCCGCCAAAGGATTTTGTTCGGATAGATCGTCGCGAATTTCGACTAAATGGAGGAATGTATGATATTGTAAACCAAGAAGAACAAGGCGATACAATTCTTTATCACTGTATTCTCGATGAGCGCGAAACCGTGCTTTACGCCAATGTTGAACAGCAAATTAAAAAGGAATTTACACACAACCCCAGCCGACAGCAGCAGCAAAAAGAATTGCTCCAAAAAATTCCCAAATTCTTTTTCTTGCATACTAATCTTTGTTTTGAGGGTTTTAAGTGTTTTCCTGAAAAGCCAATGAACCGGCAGCACTTGTTGTCAGGCAGCTTTCTTGAAATACTCTCACCTCCACCTGATTTGATCTGAAAATACTTCCTTTATTCTTGTTTATTGCTATTCAGAATTCTTCTGTTTAGCATTTCATCGTTTTCAAAAATGTATGGATGTAAGTTAAAATGCATTGCTTGTGACTTTGTCAGAAGCAAAAACATCATACATAAAAAATTAATAATATGAAACGTTTCCTACTAGGAAGCCTATTTATGATATGGG
>JANRME010000165.1:0-14945 GCA_033761835.1 Saprospiraceae bacterium | reverse complement strand
CACGGCACTTACCCTGCCCTGGTTGGCTATCAAATAGTCCACATACAACTCGAAAGTAGCTGGAAATTTCATCCCTCAAAGGTCGTAACTGTCAAAGAACTTTTTTTTCCTAATTTTTCTAATGCGTAATCTCAGTTATTAAGTAAGTGGACATAATTAAATTTGCACAAAATCCAAGTTAATTATTTGATTTTCAACCAAATGAGACTTTCGACTATTGACTAAAAACGATCCAACTACTTACTTGCTACCTGGCGCATATTGCAGCACCACAATACCACATTCAAAAGGATGTACCTGTTCGAGATTAAGATGGGTGCGATCTTTAAAAATAGCTAATCCATTGCCAATGGCAGTCGGATTGACAAAAAGATGCAGCTCATCGATCAAGCCTTTTTCGATTAAAGCAGCAGCCATGCTAGCGCCGCCATACGTCATAAGGTCGCCTCCGTCTTGATTTTTCAGTCGGGTAATTTCTTCGGAGAGGTCACCTTTTGCCAACACCGTATTCTGCCATGGCGATTGCTCCAGCGTTTTTGTAAAAACCACTTTGGGCGTGTCCGTAAATTTTATACCAGATGTAAATTCAGGATGATTGGAATCGGCAGCCACCGTAGCCCAGTATGGGATAAAACCTTCCGCCAGTTTTCGTCCAAGAATAATGGTATCAATAGCGTTTGTTAAATCGGTGACATATTGTTTTAATTTATCATCCCAATTCCAAACCATCCAATCCATTTCTCCGTTTGGTCCTGCTACATAACCATCGGGCGATACCTGCATTTGCAATTTTAACTTTCTCATGATTTATGTACTATTTAAGTAATAATATTTTAAACAAGCCTTCATAATATTTAGTATTTTACAAAGGCTTGTAATAATTTTATGATTGCCCGGATGCTTCTCTCAACTTTGCAATATCAATTTTACGCATTTGCAGCATGGCTTGCATGGCGCGTCCTGCTTTTGCAGGGTCTTGATTTTGTAATAATTCGCCAAGTATATTAGGAATAATTTGCCAGGACAAGCCGTATTTGTCCTTCAGCCAGCCGCACTGGCTTTCTTCACCGCCATCTGCCGTCAATTTTTCCCAAAAATAATCAACTTCTTCCTGGCTGTCGCATTTTACAAAAAAGGAAATCGCTTCATTGAATTTGAACTGCGGACCAGCATTCAGTACCATAAATTCTTGCCCTTCCAGCTCAAAAGTAGCGGTTATTACATTTCCTTCGTGGTGTGTGACATTACCGATCTTCGCATTTTTAAAAATGGAAGTGTAAAACTGCATGGCTTCTTCGGCATTATTATCAAACCATAAAAAAGGGGTGATTTTTTGCATGATGTTTATTTTTTTAATTAATGTTCTGCAATTTCTTTTACTAATTGTAATGCTTTTGGAAAGGTTTCACTAAAATACTGCTCAAATTCTCCAACCGAATCCAATTCTACTTTCAATTCTGTACCACCATCCTTTTCTGACAAAAAGTAACTTTCTCTGGCGTTCTCCCAACCTTTCGACTCTTCTACCCCGTTCTTTAATTCACCTAAATGCTTGAAAGTCATTTGCTTATTTGGTATTTTCTTTTCAATCATACTAAACATCCCGTCACCGCCAGGACCAAGAAATAGGATTTTGCTGCCTTCCTCCCAATCGCTTTCGGCGTAAGAGCCTTCGTGGAAAACAGCCGTCCACTTCCTATAATTGGCATCTTGCCAAAGAGCATTCCACACTTTTTCCTGTGGTGCATTAATACTGGTTGAAAAATGTAATGTTTTCATGTATTTATTTTTAAAAATTATCAATAATCCATTATCCATTTAAATCCTGCGGAATCGCGCTCGCATCCATGTATAAAATTTCCCATTGGTGACCGTCCAAATCCGCGAAACTATGCTGATACATCCAGCCATGATCCATCGAGTCGGCATAAGTAGAACCCCCAGCGGCTATTGCATTTTTGACCATTGTATCCACGTCTGCCCTAGTTGCAGCATCAATTGCGATCAATACTTCTGTGCTTTTTGTAGCATCGGCTATCGGTTTTTTGGTAAAATCCTTAAAACGATCTTCCACTAAAAGCATAGCATAAATATTATCGCCAATTATCATACAAGTTGCAGATTCATCGGTAAATTGAGGATTAAATGAAAAGCCGAGTTTAGTAAAAAATTCAATCGACTTATTTAGATTTTTCACTGGTAAATTCACATAAATTTGGGTTGCCATGATTTTTAATTTTAAATAACTTTGAATTTTATTGATAAATATGTGATTCATTTTATGAATGTTGTAAATAATTTTATAAAAACTGGCTATATTTAGCATCCAACCTTATCATACATTGCACTTTTTTATTATTCAAATACCATTCTATACAAGCACCTTGCGGATCGATACGCGGATCGGATAATAATTTTTCAAATGCTTTACCAATAGCGGGAATATCTTCCATATAATTTTGAATCGTGATACTGATATAGGTACCCGCTTTTATGATAAAGCTTTCCAAACTTGCTTGTTCATATTTATCTTCACTTAATAATTCCGCTCCGGCTTTATAAATAATAGTCCCATCCTGAATGGGGCGAGAAATGCCAAAGTATTTCCGATCATCTGAAAAAGGAATAATAGAATGCAATTTTTGATGGGCCGGTAAAACACCTTCCGGAAAAGATTCGGCGGTGATACAAAGCGCTTTCCAATCCCGTTCTAAATGATAAATTTCCACATTAAATATTTTTAATAAATTTTGAGTTGGATTCTCCAATTGTATGGTTTACTTCTATTTGTGTATAAGTTTCTTCTTCTATATCTTTTAAAAATTGTTCAACAACTTTTTTGTTTTTCGCATTTCGACCACCAATTATATACCATCGAACATCATACGCGTAATAAGATAAGAAGGCGTCCAGGTTGCTATTTTCAGAAGTATTATCCATAGTATGTGCAACTTTTTTGTTTGTCGTAGTCATTTAAAATTGTTTTAAAAACGAAACAAATTTATTTATAACACAAAGATACAACCACAAATAATAGTTTGCGAGGGCTAAATACGGCAAAAAAAGGGGTTGATTACGACAAATTTGTTTTATATATTTGCAAAATGAAACAGATTTCTATTCTTGTTCCTAAAGGTGCGCTGCTGGGCAGTGTCGAAGGCCCACGACAAGTGCTGACCGAAGCCAATAAGTATCTGCAAAACATTGGAAAATCACCTGTTTTTAATGTGCAATTGGTAGGGCTTTCCAAGGAAACACAAGTGCATGGCGGCCGCTATACCGTTTATGCGGATGCCTTAATTAATGATATACCGAAGGCTGATCTGATTATTATTCCTGCCCTGGATGGGGATATGGGGAAGCTTATCGAAGCGAATCGAGATTTTATCCCCTGGATTATTAAGCAATATCAAGACGGAGCCGAGGTTGCAAGCCTTTGTGTTGGGGCTTTTTTATTGGCAGCTACGGGTTTGATCAAAGGCAAAAACTGCACAACACATTGGTTAGCAGCCGGGTATTTTAAAAAAATGTTTCCGGATGTGCAGCTTTTAGAAGACAAAATTATCACTGATGAAAATGGAATCTATTCGAGTGGAGGGGCCTTTTCATATCTAAATCTTATTTTATATTTGATTGAAAAACACGCCGGACGGGATGTAGCGGTTTTCTGTGCAAAAGCCTTTCAAATAGAGTATTCGCGGCGTAGTCAGTCGCCATTTACTATTTTTAATGGTCAAAAAGAACACGAGGACGAGCCGATCAAAGAAGCACAAGTTTTTATCGAAAACAATATTGAAGAAAGAATTTCGGTCGAACAACTGTCCGATATGGTTGCTATTAGTCGCAGAAATTTTGAACGCCGTTTTAAAAAGGCGACCTCCAATACCGTTGTTGAATACATTCAAAGGGTAAAAATAGAAGCCGCGAAAAAAAGCTTGGAAACCAGTCAAAAAAATATCAGTGAAGTGATGTATGACGTGGGTTATTCCGATACCAAAGCGTTTAGAACGACTTTCAAGAAGATTACCGGGCTTTCGCCAATTGAATATCGGAATCGGTATAATCAAGAAGCGCTATCATTATAAATGTTTTAAACTCGAAAGTTTTGCAACAATTCTGATAGCCTCCATACATCTTGAAAACGATTGTACATAGGGGTTGGCGCTAATCTTATCACATTTGGCTCTCGCCAATCACAAATGACGCCATTCGTTGAGAGATAATCAAACAGTTGCTTGCCATGCTCATCGGTCAAAACCGAAAGCTGACAGCCTCGCTCCGATGGATTTTTGGGTGTGATAATTTGAAAATGATGCCCTTTTTGGTTCAAGTTTTCAATCATAAAATACAGATAACCAGTCAATTGTTCACTTTTTTTGCGCAAAGCAGGCATCGTTGCTTTTGCAAATAGATCCAAACTCGCACGATGGGCCGCAAAACTAAAAATTTGGGCGTTACTCAATTGCCAACCTTCCGCTCCGGACATCGGCACAAAACCTTTTCGCATCAGGAAACGATTGGCTTCATCGTGACCCCACCAGCCCGCAAAGCGCGGTAATATTGGATTATTCCCATGTCGTTCGTGAATAAAAACGCCACTCGGGCCGCCTGGCCCAGCGTTCAAATATTTATAACTACACCAGGTGGCAAAATCCACTTTCCAATCATGCAAAGTCAATAAAACATTACCCGCTGCGTGCGCGAGATCAAAACCGACATAAGCCCCTGCTTGATGCCCCGCTTCTGTAATCGCTTGTAAATCAAAAAATTGCCCGGTGTAATAGTTCACGCCGCCAAAAAGCACTAAAGCGGTTTTCTCGCCATGTTGCTCAATTATTTCCAGAATATCTTCAGTACGAAGCGTTTCCTCGCCTACTCGCGGCGCTATTTCTACAATCGCTTCTTCAGGATTCAAGGCATGCCATTTCACTTGACTCTCCACAGCATACTGATCAGAAGGAAAAGCCCCGGCTTCCATGATGATTTTAAAACGATTTTTAGTAGGGCGGTAAAACGTAACCATCAGCAAATGCAGATTGACCGTGAGGGTATTCATCACGACTACCTCCGACGCCTGCGCACCTACAATATCTGCCGATTGCGGCTGTAAATATTTATGATAATGCATCCAAGGATATTCTCCTCGAAAATGCCCTTCGACGCCATGCATCCGCCAATGCTCCAGTTCGCGCTCAATATAGCTTTGCATGGATTTGGGCTGAAGCCCAAGTGAATTGCCACAGAAATAAAGACAATCCTTGCCATCGTGCTGCGGGAAATAAAATTCGGAGCGATATGCCCGCAAAGGGTCTTGGGCGTCTAATGCTTTCGCAAAATCGAGTGATGCTTCGAAAGGACTGATTGTAGAAATCATTTATTTTTTCATTTTGAAAGGAAAAATAGAAAATCGAGCGGATTGTTCGCACCAAAATCAAAATACATTGCATCTTTTGTTTAAATGATGATTCAAATTTTCACTTATTTTTTAATCATTCTTGTCGAAATTCTACCTGAGGTTGATTTTTTCATATAAAAACTTCGGGTATGCCAAACGCCACCAAACGCCGCTACGAAAATGCTATCAATGCCAGTTCTATGGCTGATATTGCCTTTTTATTGTTGATTTTCTTTTTGGTTACGACGACTATTTTGAATGATAAAGGCATTATGGTGCAATTGCCACCATTTGCTGAAGATATTCCAATCGCACAAGTGAATCAAGAAAACGTTTTGACCGTATTGGTCAATGCAAATAATGAATTGCTGCTAGAAGGCGAGAAAATCCGCGTCGAAGCTTTGCGCGAAAAAACCAAAAATTTTATTACTAATCCGCTGAAATTAGAGTCCCTCCCTGATAACCCCAAAAAAGCTATTATTTCTTTACAAAATGATCGAGGCACTAATTATGAAACATACATCGCTGTGTACAATGAGTTAAAAGCTGCTTACCGCGAACTCTGGAATGAAGCTGCCTTGAATCGCCATAACAAACTCTACGCTGAGCTGCCACCGACGCAGCAAAAGAAAATTCGAGATGATATTCCATTGATTATATCAGAAGCAGAACCAACAGGGCATGGGAAGGAATGAGACGAAATGGGAAGTGGGAAATCGGAAATATTTTTCAATATTATTGCTTTCACTGTGCATAGCTTCCCATTTCTGACTTCCGACTTGCCACTCTAAATCAATGCGTTGCTTTTTCTTTGGGTGGAGCAGCGGCATGAAAATCCTGGGCGATGCGTTGGGCATAATTGTCTAACAACTCTAAGACCCGCTCACGGCTGCTGGCTTTTACAATCATGCCAATATGGTGGTCTTTGCGCAAGTGCCATACAATTTCCGGGTCGCTGAAAACATTACTATCAGGATATTGAAAGCGCGATAGCGATACAATAATGCCTGCATGATCCTGGCGCACTGGTGGCAATTGATAAGGAATATTTTTGGCTTTGGCGTCTTCTATTTTTGCCCATTCCACCCAGAGATTAATACCAGAAGAAGCTTCTACCATCTCCGCGATATGCGCACCTCCCACGCGGGAAGCGGTTTCAAGGAAATAAAATTTACCATCTTCATGGCATTTGATAAACTCGGTGTGGGAAGCGCTATATTGCAATCCGAAAGCTTTTTTGACTTGTGCGTTGAGTTTTTGAATAACCTTATCGTCTTTGCTATTAAATTCCACCGTAGCACTGCGGAAAATGCCTCCGCCATGCGCTACTTCCATCGGCGTATTGACGTATTGCGAAACACGACAAAATACAACTTCATTATCTAAGATGAGTGCATCGGCATGATAAACGTCACCAGGTTTGAATTGCTCGATGAGAAAATTATGGCGCTCATTGCTAATCTGGCCGAGAATATTCCATAGTTCTTCTGTTGAATGCACTTTCCGAATGCCGATCGCAGAAGCTTCAGTACGGGGCTTCACGACCCAAGGCGGCGACACCTTCTGTGTAAATTCGTGAATATCTTGATCGTGAAACAAGGAACTAAATGCTGGAATTGGAATACCTGCTTCCTGTGCCTTCATGCGCATAGCGAGCTTATCGCGGAAATGCCTTGCGGTGGTTTGGCCCATGCCAGGAATGCGAAATTCTTCTCGTAAAAAGGCACCTTTTTCCACATCAAAATCATCTAAAGAGACGATCCAATCAATCTTTCGACTGCGCATCACATAAGCAAGTCCTTCCCGGATAGTGTCGAAATTTTCGGCTGTATTGGCATCGTGTTCCACATAAAACATCTCATCAATGCATTCCCGTGGCCAGGGGTCATGCTCAAGTTCTTTTTTAGTCAACACCAAAACGGTATTACCGGCAGCCTTGCAGGCTCTAATAAAATCAATTCCTTTGAAAAAAGTCGCTACCAGAAAAAAGGTCATAGAGTATTGGGTTTTATTCTTTGAAGTTTAGGGTTTAAGGCCGAGCCTTTAAATTTAAAACTAAATATTCTTTTCTAATTCTTCCAGAAATTCTACCAAAAGCCGCACACCAAAAGCAGTAGCATTTTTTTGCGAAGCAAATTCAGAGTCTCCAAAAGCCACACCCGCAATGTCGAGGTGCGCCCAAGCAGGATGATTATCAATAAAAACTTCTAAGAATTTAGCAGCGCTAATGCCACCAGCCACGGGCTTTCCACTCAGATTGCGTACATCGGCTACATCGGATTTGATATCTTCTTTATACACATCCCAGATCGGCAATCGCCATACCCGTTCGCCACTGCGTTCGCCTGCCTGATAAAGTTGCGCCGACAATTCATCATTATTGCTATACAAACCTGCTGCGTGATAGCCAAAAGTGCGTACGGTGCTTCCAGTTAGCGTGGCTAAATCAATCAACACGTCTGGCTGAAAATTTTTGACCATATAAGACAAGCCATCGGCGAGAATGAGACGCCCTTCGGCATCGGTGTCAATGACCTCAATGGTTTTGCCGCTGTAAGTGCCAATTACATCGCTGGGTTTGAGTGCTTTGGCATCAATCGTGTTTTCGGTAGCAGGGATGATCCCGATCACATGAAAAGGAAGCTTTCGTTTGGCAATTACTTCTATTGCACCAAGCACCGCAGCAGCCCCACCCATATCGCTTTTCATCCAATGCATATTGGCAGCGGGTTTAATCGAAAGCCCTCCCGTGTCAAAAGTCACACCTTTGCCAACGAAACCTACTTTTCTTAAAGGCTTCCCTTCCGGCACATATTCCATAATGATAAAAGCAGGGGGTAAGTCGCTCCCTTGATTGACAGCAAGCAAGGCATCAAGATGATTGGCAATAATTTCCTCTTTTCCCCATATTTCTACTTTATAGCCATATTTTTTGCTGGATTCTACCGCCCAATCTGATAAATCACTCGGTACTTTTTTATTACTTGGCGCATTCACCAGATCAAAAATCCGCATTTGCGTCTCAGCCGTGACTTGAGCTTTGACAATTGCTGATCGGGCTTTGTCAAAATAATTTTTTTCAAGAAAAAGACGAATAGCGGCTCCTTCCTGATGAAAAGGATGCTGCTCTGACGGGTTGGTTTTATAGCGACCAATATAATAAGTCCCAAGCAGTAAGCCATTTACTGTAGCTTCCACCCATTGTTCGGGTACATCTGGGAGATTATGATGTAAAAAACTCACCCCAACTTTTGGAGGAAGCTTGTTTCGCAATTTGTGGGAAAGACTTCGGAAAGCTTTCAACACGTCGGCAAAATGAGGCTTAGGCCCTAAGCCCAGCAGGTAAACGCGTTGATTTTTCAAATAAAGAGGATGGATTTCACCCAATTCTCCTTTGAAATCCTCTTTTAGGATCGTTGCTGAAACGCCAATCGTTTTTTCTATCGCCGCCAGCGTAGATTCATGTGCACCATTGCCGGTCATCGGGATGATTAAGGCCTCCTGTTGCAGGGTTTCAAGTGTATCGAAAACCGCAATATCCATATTGCCTACGTTTTTTGGGATCCGTTTTTGAAAAACAACCACTCCACTGCTTTTGGAAATTCTTCGCCCCAGCGAGCTTCGTTATGCTTCCCTTGAGGATCAATCGAAAGATGAAAGTCTATATTGCTTGCGATGCCCTGTTGTTCAAGCGCACGGATAAACCGCTGCATATTGGGCACCATGTACGTCCCTTCTTGATTGCCACCGTAAAGGTAGATTTTCAAATTTAATGCTTCATCCAATTGCATCAATTGGAAATGTATATTGGGGGCTACCCAAAGCGAAGGCGAAAATACCATCAACTTGCCATACACTTCAGGGTACATAAAACCCGCGTAAATCGTAATCAAGCCGCCCATAGAGCTTCCGCCGATACCTGTAAAATTGCTCTCTGGCAAAGTGCGAAAGTGTTTGTCCACATAAGGTTTAAGTGTATCCGCCAGAAATCGAACATATTTTTTTCCATCGCCTTTACCCAATCGAGTACTTATGGATGGCGTAAACTCGTTAATACGTTCTTCTTCAGCATGGTCAATGGCAATAATAATAATTTCGCCCATCCCTTTTTCAGCAAGTACCGCTAGTTTTTTGTCCACCGCCCAATTGCCGAAAGGCGCGTAGTCGTCAAAAAGATTTTGCCCATCTTGCAAATAAAGCACTGGATAACGGCGATTGCTCAGATAATAGTCATACGGCAGCAAAGCTGAGATCCGACGGGTTTTAATCAATTGGGGTATTTCAAAATGCTCGGAAATAATCTGAATTTCCGGTAAAAACATGAAGTTGTAACTTAATCCATCGCGCTTCCAACGCGGCACAAAATCGCGGGCGATATTTTGGTCGAACTCAACCCTGCGGTTTTTCAATTCGTTGCCGTATTCATCTACTTCTGCATTTGTCCAACTACCTCTAGTATATTTATATTCAAGTGGATATGGCAATGAGGCACGCGATTTTACTTTCAAACGATATTTTCCATCGGCATTTTTCTCCAATTTCCAAGCACCATCATTCACGTTCCAATTATTAAAATTGCCAGCAATATATACCGGCAAATCGCTTTGATCCGAGGTAAACAACTCGAACAAGAAGGTATCGTTTTCTATATCGGTTCTTACAGATGCTATCTTCTCGGTCATTACAAATATCTTCCGTTTTGAGATATTGAGACGTTGCAAAACGCAGGAGTCACATCTAAGTATTCGGACAACTGGAAGTCCTACTTGTTTGAAAATCAAATAATTATTCCAGGTTTTATGCAAATTTAATTATGTCCACTTACTTACTTAATTATGCAAAAGCATTTTTATCTCAATAAGAACTTCTATTTATAGCGTTGCTAATGTCTGTTTTTTTCATCAAAAATAAGCGGGTAAAGTTATAAAAATCAGTTCGTTTTAATATGAAAACATTAGATTTAGTTTTGTTTTATAGATGATGCCAATATCTTTCTTTGAATCCATTCGACTTTCTTTATTTTTACAGAATTCTAACAAACCACATTCTTTAAAAGGCTTTGACTATTGTACGCAATGATTTAAAACAATACAGCATGAATCCACTTTGGGGTATTGATCTGGGCGGCACCAAAATCGAAGGCGTCGTGATCGAAAGTAAAGATAGCCAAAATGTACTGGCACGGCTGCGTTTGCCAACCGAGCAAGAGGGTGGCTACCAGCATATTATTGAGCAAATTGGAAATTTAATCGGGCAGTTGAAAAAAGAGACCGGACTTACGCCGGAACGCATCGGCATGGGTACACCGGGCACGCTCGACCCTTCCTCACGCCGCATGAAAAATTGTAATACGACCAGCCTGAATGGGATGCCGCTGCGAGATGATCTTGAAAAAAAGCTAGGGATTCCTTTCACCCTGGCAAATGATGCCAATTGCTTTGCCGTAGCTGAAGCGCGATTTGGTGCAGTGCCAGAAGCAGTTCCGAATGCGCGGGTCGTCTTTGGTGTCATCATGGGTACCGGCGTTGGCGGCGGGGTTGTACTCGAAGGCAAAGCGATCAATGGCAAACAAGGATTGGCGGGCGAATGGGGACATAATTTTCTCGATGAATCAGGTGGCCCCTGCTATTGTGGCAAAATCGGTTGCGTAGAAAAGGTAATTTCAGGACCTTCTTTAGAACGCTATTATCAAAGCTTAACCGGTAATAAACTTAAACTGCGCGACATCGCAGCGCGATCTAATGAAGAGGAGGAAGCCCGACAAACGATGCAACGGCTCACGCATTACTTCGGCAAGGCAATTTCAGTGGTTATCAATATCCTCGATCCGGATGCCATCGTATTGGGCGGCGGCGTTGGCAATATCAACGAACTTCTAACGGAGGGCGTCGAAGCAGCAAAGCAATTTGTTTTTAATACCGGCGTTGACCACCTGGATACGGTTTTCCTAAAACCCAAGCTGGGCGATAGCGCGGGCGTATTTGGCGCGGCTTTGCTGGTGGCTTAAATATTTTTCCTGGCGATAAAATTGATACCAAAAAAGAAATATTTTTTATAAAAATCGCTTTTGATCGATTGCTCTTTGGCAATCAAAGCATTTGTATCGGCAATTTTTTTTGTCTGAAACGGCAACAAAAAACGAATGTATTCAATGCTTTCGGGGCGAAATTGAAACCCTGCTTTTGTGAAAAGTTTTTCCCAAGCCTTTATTCCTCGAATATTTTCATTGCCCAGCAAAATCGGTTTTTGTAATTTTTGATCCTGAATAGTAATCACGCGTTTGTTGCCTCTTTGCAAGAAAAGCTTGGCATTTTGAATCAGATTATTCCCGTTTTCTTCAATGGCGATTAGTGAAGCACCAGGTTTTAAGGCATAGTGCAAAATTTTTAAAGCCTCTTCAATCGGTTCTAAATGATGCAGCGTATCTTGAATGATAATTGCGTCGAACGTATTCGATTTGATTTGCATATCAAACAGATTTTCGTAGCTCACTCTGAATAGTGAAGTATCTCCAAACTGGCTCCAGTACTCGATTCTTTTGGGAATATATTCGTAATAAAACTCAAGTGTATTGCCAAAAACAGGAATGCCATTCATCGCCAAAAACAAAGCGGTAGTGCCATAGCCGCAGCCACAATCCCAGATTTGAGTGGCATTTTTGGGTAGGTGATTGCGCACATATTCCAGGCGCTGACAGAAGTAAGCCTTGCGAAAATTCAGTTTTTCAGGGTCTTCTAAAAATTTGTAGTACGACCACCAATCTTTATTTTCTTCTAATTCCTTCAAAAACAACTCAAAAAAGCGTTCGATCGTCATAATGCAGATTTGAAACCGCTTGCAAAGGTAGCGATTTACACAAAAAATTCAAGTTAAGTGGCCCAAGTCAAGCTTTTGATGAAGACATATTTTTTACTTGTGCTATGGCATAATCTACAAGCTTTTCAGAGGTGTTCTCAATTCGCAAATGATAGATTAACCCAGCTCCAAAAGGAATAAGCAAGCAAAGCCTGAAAACCAGATACATAAAGGGCGACAGAGAATTTGCAATAGGCATGAATCCAATCCAACCATCTTCCACACCAAAGCCGTACAACAGTCTGGTTGGCAATCCAAAAATCAAGAATTCTATAGCTGTGACAAATAAATAAATGCTACCTAAAACAAGAATCCACAACTTATTAAAAGGATTTAATTTCCAGCCAATCAGTCCAAAATAAATAGATACGATTAATAATGCGACTACTGCGTACAAATTGAAAGGCGAAAATAGAAATACGAGTATCAACATACCAAACATGACTAAAAAAATCAATGTGGCGAAATTGAGAAAATTGCGCGGTAAGCCATCTATTTTTCGCAGATAATGCTTGGTGTCCGAAAGTTTATTCCGATAATTCCGTTTTTCTTCTTTGCTGCCTTCTATTGGATAATCACAGGTAATACATTTACCCTGCATCAAGCCCGGATTTCGAGTTTGGCAATTCTCGCAATGGGAAACACTCATATTGACTTTTTTAGGGTTATGAATTTATTTGATAATCAAACTCTAATCTAAGTAGTCGAGCAGTTTTAAAGTCAACAGTCGAAAGTCAACAAAATGGACAATCAGTAACTTATGGAAATAATTTTATAAATTAAATATGCTCGTTTACTTATTTTCCAAGCACCTTAATCAAAGTACCTTTTGTAACAGGGTCTTTCAATTCCATTCCATTCAAAATAGCCAATTCACTCAAACGCTTCTCTTCTATGCCAAATCCGCGCAGCGTCGCTTCGAGTGTACCATTCTGAGCAACTGTTTTAATGCGAATACGTTCCGGCTGCACATTGATTTTGGATTGGTCGTTTAGTTGTTTGAAATTTTTCATCGTATTTTCAAATACAGGGCGATAAGTACTAAAGTCCTGGGCATAAGCCATGCCGATAAACTTGTAAATCAAGTTGTTGTATTGAATCAGATAAATCAAAGAACTTACGACCTTCCCGTCCTGGGCTTGTTGGTTTCCGACAATGATCATTGCAGGAAGTCCATTGACAGTAGCGTTTTGGCGACTTTCTACCTTCAGGGAAGTATCCTGAGCCATAACATTAGCGGCTTCGTTGATGGAATTTCCTTGTGCGAGGGTAAAGACAACCAAGGATTTGCCATCCTGCGGTGCCATCTGCACTTGCGCGGGCATATTTTGAAACTGCCATCCTTGCGGTACAGGAAATTGAAATTTTAGATCGGGATGATAAAAAATATTATTTTCAAGATAACCCTGTCGAGGATCATCTCCATAAATCAATCCGTCGATCATCCGCAAATATTGATCTCTATTCACTTGCAAATTAGCGGCAGGACTTGTCTTTTGTGCATCAGTAGCTAATTGATTTACTTTATTGTAGCGATCTATTGGATTTGGGTGGGTAGATAAAAAAGTAGGCACACCGCCATTATCGCCGCCACTCAAGCGGTCAATCGTTTTGAAAAAATGTGCCATTTCATGGGCATCGTAGCCAATTTTGGTAGAATATTGCACACCCAGTTGATCGGATTGACTCTCATCGTCACGACCAAATTTCAACATCAACAATCCTAATCCCTGCGAGGCCAAGCCTGCGTACTGCGCAAAATCTTCGGATGCCACAACTCCCACTAATAATGCGCCTTGCAATAAAATCTGCTGCGTGTATTGCTGCGCTCCGTGTCGGGCAGTGACGTGTCCGATCTCATGCCCTAATACCCCTGCAAACTCTGCCTCATTATTAAAATGCGCCATAATGCCTCGTGTGAAATACACAAAGCCCCCCGGCAAGGCGAAAGCATTAACTACCGGAGAATCAAGGATTTGAAATTTATATTCTAATTCCGGGCGGTGTGAAACTTTCGCCATTTCCTGCCCTTTTTGATTGATAAAGTTTTGCAGCGTTTCATCCTGATAAGCCCCAAAAGTCGCCAGCACTTCAGGATTGGATTGAATGCCAAGCGCAATTTCCTGGTCTTTCGTCATCAGCATTATTTCTTTTTTGCCAGTGACAGGATTCACAGAACAAGAAAACGCAGTGAGCATTAATATGGCAGTAAAAGCAGATTTCAGCAATACGGATAAGCGTAACATAAGAAAGCGATTTTAATTCAGCAGAAATTTACAAAAAAGAGCTGTATTTTTATTTAAACAAAAAATGGTTGTAATACTTTTTTGTCAAGATGCCGATAGGCAATAATAAAAATTCTCATCAACTTCGCCCTTATTTTTCACGTTGTAAATATTATTTCCATCATTTAAAACTAACCAAACATGAGACTGTTGTTATCCATCGCCTTTATTTTGACGCTGAGCATTACTACTATGAGCGCGCAGAAATTCCCGGATGTGGACAAGAGCCCAATGGATATGGCTTATTACCCTTCGAGAGTTGCTTTCCGTGCTTTTGGCAAAACGGATGAAGAAAAGAACGTGAAGCCAGTAATCCGTGTTGTTTACTCTCGCCCGATGAAAAATGGCCGGGTCGTTTTTGGTGAACTCCAGAAGTACGGTGAAGTTTGGCGTGTGGGCGCTAACGAATC